>CP126120.1:3175000-3291909 GCA_030123585.1 Rhodanobacteraceae bacterium | reverse complement strand
GATCCCCAAATGAACGCGAATGAACGCGAATATTGTGCTTTTCATTTGCGTTCTTTGCGTTTTTCGCGGACTGCCGTTATTGCTGTTGTTGTTCCTGCTCGCCATCAGCGCAGCACGTAGGTTGGGCTGAGCGGCTCTTTGCGAAGCCCAACGGTACGCCGGAAGTGTTGGGCTTCCGCCGATGAAGCCGGCGTCAGCCCAACCTACGGTCTTGGTACGTTGTGCGCAGGCGGCCATCAGTGCAATCCCCAATACCAGAGGCCGCCCAGCAGCAGGATCAGGCCCACGATCATCGCGAACGCGTAGTGATACAGGAACCCGGTCTGCAGGCGACGGAACACGCGCGCGCTGCGCTCGACCATCGAGGCGGAACCGTCGATCATCACGCCGTCCAGCAGCGCGCGATCGCCGCCCCTCCAGAACGCGCGGCCCAGTTTCACGCCGCCGCGGGCGAACAGGTTGTAGTAGACCTCGTCCGCCCAGTACTTGCGGGTGAGCATCTTGAAAATCGGCAGGAACATCCGCGCCGCGCGATCGGCAACGGCGGGGTTGAACAGATAGACGTAGGTCGCGACGAGAAAGCCCGCGAACGCGATCCAGAACGGCGCGCTCAGGAACGCGTGCCAGAACATCGGCACGGTGCCGTGGAATTCCTCGCCCATCTTCGCCAGCACGTCGTGCGCGGGCAGCACCTTGATCGAATCGCCGAACCAGCCGTCGTACAACAACGGCTTGATCGTGAACCAGCCGATGATCACGGACGGGATCGCCAGCAACACCAACGGTACCGTGATCACCCACGGCGACTCCCTGGGTTCATGCGCGAGCAAGCCCTGGTGGTGATCGTGCGAATCGTGCGCGCCGTGCACGACCTTGAAGCGCTCCTTGCCGTGGAAGGTCATGTACAGCAGGCGGAAGCTGTACAGCGCGGTCACGAACACGCCCAGCAGCACGCACCAGTACGCATAGGTGGCGCCGAAGATGTGCGACTCGCCGACCGCCTCGATGATCTGGTCCTTGGAGAAGAACCCCGAGAACCCGGGCGTCGCGACCAGCGCCAGCGAACCGATCCACATCGTGATCCAGGTGATCGGCATGCGCTTGCGCAGGCCGCCCATGTAGCGCATGTCCTGCTCGTGGTGCATCGCCACGATCACCGAACCCGCGCCGAGGAACAGCAGCGCCTTGAAGAAGGCGTGCGTCATCAGGTGGAAGATGCCGGCCGCATACGCCGACACGCCCAGCGCCACCACCATGTAGCCGAGCTGCGAGAGCGTGGAATACGCGATCACGCGCTTGATGTCGTTCTGCACGATGCCGACCAGGCCCATGAAGAACGCGGTGGTCGCGCCCACGATCAGCACCACCGACAGCGCGGTGGGCGACATCTCGTACAGCGGCGACATGCGCGCCACCATGAAGATGCCGGCGGTGACCATGGTCGCGGCGTGGATCAGCGCGGAGATCGGGGTCGGACCTTCCATCGAATCGGGCAGCCACACGTGCAGCGGCACCTGCGCGGACTTGCCGCACGCGCCCACGAACAGCAGCAGGCAGATCAGCGTGGCCAGCGACCACGGATGGCCGCCGACCACTTCGATGGTGCGGCCCGCGAGACCCGGCGCCTGCGCGAACACCGCCGAGTAATCCAGCGTGTGGAACGCGTACAGCACGCAGGCGATCCCGAGGATGAAACCGAAATCGCCCACGCGGTTCACGATGAACGCCTTGAGCGCGGCAAACGTCGCGCTCGGACGCTCGAACCAGAACCCGATCAGCAGGTACGACACCAGGCCCACCAGTTCCCAGCCCACGAACAACTGCAGGAAGTTGTTGGCCAGCACCAGCGTCAGCATCGAGAACGTGAACAGCGCGATGTAGGCGAAGAAGCGCTGGAAGCCCGGATCGTCGCGCATGTAGCCGATGGTGTAGATGTGCACCATCAGCGACACGAAGGTCACCACCACCAGCATCAGCGCGGTGAGCCGGTCGACCAGGAACCCGATGCCGATCGTGAGCTTGCCGACTTCCAGCCAGGTGTAGACATCGTGGTTGAAGACCGGCGCACCGCCCCACACCAGTTGCCAGAACACCACGCACGACAGCGCGAACGAAATCGCCACCGAAACGATCGCGATGGCGGCGGCGCCGGCGCGTCCGACCTGCTTGCGGCCGAGGCCCGCGATCAGCGCGCCGAGCAGCGGCGCGCCCGCGAGCACGATCAATAGATTCTGGCTGATCACGGTCGCGCCTCACGCATCACGGCAATGCTTTCCTGGTTGGCCGCGTCGGAGAGGGCGCGGCATCGTACGCAACGATGTGGCATCCGGCGTCTCCCTAATAACGCAGCGTGTCGATTTCGTCGACGTTGATCGTGCGACGGTTGCGGAACATCAGGACGACGATGGCCAGCCCGATGGCCGATTCGGCCGCCGCCACCGTCAGGATGAAGAACACGAACACCTGGCCCGCGGGATCGTGCAGGTAGCGCGAGAACGCGACGAAGTTGGTATTGACTGCGAGCAGCATCAGTTCGATGCACATCAGCAGCACGATCACGTTCTTGCGGTTGATGAAGATGCCCGCGATCGCGATGCAGAACAGCACCGTCGCGAACACGATGTACCAGGACAGCGGGATGGCGATCATGCCTGCGAATCCTCCCGGACCGTGACGGATTCCGGCGCCGTCGTCGACGCCGCCATCTTGACCATGCGAACGCGGCCCGCGGCGCGCACCGCGGACTGCGCGGCCGGGTTCTGGTGCTTGGAGAACGTGCGCACGCGCAAGGCCAGCACCACCGCCGCGACCAGGCCGACCGTCAGGATCAGCGCCGCGATCTCGAACGGCAGCAGGAAGCGCGTGAACAGCGCCATGCCCAGCCACTCGATGTTGGAGGCGCCCGCGGGATTCGGCCCGGCCTGCACGGCCAAGGTCCTGACGCCGATGATCCCGAGCATCTCGACCAGCATGATCACCGCGGCGCCGATCCCGACCGGCAGGTACTTGATGAAGCCTTCGCGCATCGGTTCGAGGTCGATGTCCAGCATCATCACCACGAACAGGAACAGCACCATCACCGCGCCGACGTACACCACCACCAGCGCCAGCGCGAGGAACTCGGCTTCGGCCAGCATCCACAGGCAGGCGGCGGAGAAGAACGTCAGCACCAGCGCCAGCACGCCGTGCACGGTGTTCTTCACCGACACCACCGCCAGCGCGGCGCCCACCGCGACCACGGCGAACGCCACGAAGCAGACCATCTGGAACATCGAATGATTCATGTGCGTTACCTGTAGGCCGCATCCTGGGCGCGCGCGGCGGCGATTTCCTTCTCGAAGCGATCGCCCGTGGCCAGCAGTTGCGGTTTGGTATAGATGTTTTCGCCGCGGCGTTCCATGTGGTATTCCAGGATGTCGGTCAGCACGATGGAATCGACCGGGCAGCTTTCCTCGCAGAAGCCGCAATAGATGCACTTGAAGAGATCGATGTCGTAGCGCGTGGTGCGGCGCTGGCCGTCCGATGCGCGCGGCGCGGAATCGATGGTGATCGCGAGCGCGGGACACACCGCCTCGCACAGCTTGCACGCGATGCAGCGCTCCTCGCCGTTCGGATAGCGGCGCAGCGCGTGCAGCCCGCGGAAGCGCACCGAACGCGGAATGGTTTCCATCGGGAAACGCAGCGTGTATTTCGGCTTGAACAGGTACTTCAGGGTCAGCCACAGGCCGGCCGCGAGTTCCAGCAGCATCAGGCTCTTGAGATATTCGACGATCCTTTTCATCTCAATGCCCTATCGTCACCACGTTGAAGTACTTGAAGATGCCGGCCACGAAGATCCACGCGATCGAGATCGGGATGAACACCTTCCAGCCGAGCCGCATGATCTGGTCGTAGCGGTAACGCGGAAACGTCGCGCGCAACCACAGCAGCGAGGTCGCGAACACGAAGAACTTGACGATCAGCCACCACCAGCCCGGCTGCGACAACCAGCCGAGGTGCCAGCCCTGGAACGGGCTGAGCCAGCCGCCCATGAACAGGATCGGCGCGAGGAACGACAGCAGGATCATGTTGGCGTATTCGGCGAGGAAGAACAGCGCGAACGCCGAGCCCGAATACTCCACGTGGAAACCGGCCACGATTTCCGATTCGCCTTCGGCGACGTCGAACGGCAGGCGGTTGGTTTCCGCAACGCCCGAGATGTAATACACGAAGAACATCGGCAGCAGCGGCAGCCAGAACCAGTCGAACAAGCCCTTGCTGCCCGCCTGCGCGTTGACGATTTCCGTGAAGTTGAGGCTGCCGGCCAGCACCAGCACGCACACCAGCGCCATGCCCATGCAGATCTCGTACGAGATCATCTGCGCGGCCGAACGCATCGCGCCGAGCAGCGCGTAGCGCGAGTTCGACGCCCAGCCGGCGAGGATGATCCCGTACACGCCGAGCGAGGTCATCGCCAGCAGGAACAGCACGCCCGCGTTGGCGTTGGAAAGCACCGCGCCGTTGTCGAAGGGCACGATCGCCCACACCGCCAGCGCCGGGATCACCGACAGCAGCGGCGCGGTGAAATACAGGAACCGGTTGGCGTTGGTCGGGATGATGATCTCCTTGATCAGGAGCTTGGTCACGTCCGCGAACGCCTGCAGCAAGCCGAACGGACCGATCTTGTTCGGCCCCATCCGCACGTGCATCCAGCCGATCACCTTGCGCTCCCACCACACGTACATCGCCACCGCGATGATCAGCGGCACCGCGATCACGAGGATCTTCGCGAGCGTCCACAGGAAGATCATCGGGTCGGAGGACAGGTTCATGCGGTCACCGCCTTGATGGTGAGGGCCGCGCCGTAAGGCGGCAGCGCTGCGGTGGCGGCGTGACCCGCCTCGATCCAGGCGCAGCCCTTCGGCACGGCCTTGTCCACGACCACCGGCAACACCGTGCCATCCACGTCGGCCTTCGCGCCCTCCAGCAGGCCCAGCGCGCGCGCGTCTTCGGCGCAGATGCGCAAAGCCGGCGCACGATTGAGTGGATGTGCCTGCAACGCCTTGGCGCGACGCACCACCACGTCGGTGCGATAGATGCCGACCGTGGCCAGGCGATGCAACCCCTCTCGCCTCGGGAGAGGGGTTGGGGCGAGGGTACGGCTCGCCTGGACGACCGGCTTCGACACAACATCGGCAATCCGCGCGTGCACATCGGCCAGCTCGACGAAATCGAAGCCTGCGATGCCCAGCGCGGCGCCGAGCGCACGCAGCACCTTCCAGCCCGGCCGTGCTTCGCCAGGCAGCAACGCGCCCGCGGCGACCGACTGCACGATGCCGTCGGCGTTCACATAGGTTCCGTCGATTTCCGGCGGCAGGCCCAGCGGCAGCACCGCGTCGGCTGTGCGCTTGACGCCCTCGCAGGCGTACGCGCCGGCATACACGTGGAACGCCGCGTCCCCGCGCGCCTTGTCGTACAGCGCCGGCGCGAAGGTGTCTTGCGAACCCGTTTGCCAGGCGATCAACGCCTTCGGGGTATTTTCGAGGATCGCCTTCGCGCCGTCCGCAGACTGCGCGCCCACGCGTGCCAAGCCCACGGCATTCGCACCCGACGGCAATTCGTTGAACGCGCTGCCGGTGGCTTGCGCGATGCCGCGCGCCAAAGCGCGTAGCCACGACGCCTGCGGATGCTGCGTGGCCGCGTCGCCCAGGATCACCACCGAGGACGGTGCGTCGCGCAGCGCCGCGATCCACTTGCGGGCCTCCGCATCGTCGCCGGCCGCCGCGATGGCGTCGGCCAGCGCGCGGTCGTCGCTCTGCACACCCGCGGCTTTCGCCATGCCCAGCAACGCGGCGACGAAGTCCTGCGGCGCGCACACCTTCTCGCCGGCCAGGTCGAACTTGCAATCGAAGTGCACCGGGTTGACGGCGTAGATCGCCGCGCCGTTCACGTGCGAGATGTCGTAGTTGGCGGCGTTGGATACGTATGGCCTGGTCGAATCGTGGCGGGTCGCCCGGCGCAGGCGCTGGTTCAGCAGCGGCATCTCGAGGCGCGTCAGGCTGCCGATCAGGAGTCCGGCGCGGATTCCCGGGATGTCATCCACCGGCATTTCGAACGTGGAACCCGACGGGCCACCGTCGGAGAAATCCTGCACGCGCAGGCGATGGTCGATGCGCTCGCTGCCGAGGCCGTGCACGAGTTGCGCCAGCAGCGCGCCTTCCTCGCACGACGTCAGCGGTGCCACCAGCGCGCCCACGTTTCCGCCGGCCTTCTTCAGGCCGTCGGCAACGGACGCGATCGCTTCGTCCCACTCGACCTCGACCAGTTCGCCATTCTTGCGAACCATCGGTTTGGTCGCGCGATCTTCCGCGTACAAGCCCTCATGGCTGTAACGATCGCGGTCGGACAGCCAGCATTCGTTGACCGCTTCGTTGTCGCGCGGCACCGCACGCAGCACCTGGCCGCGCTTGGTGTGCAGCCACAGGTTGGAACCCAGCGCGTCGTGATAGCCGATCGACGGCTTGGCGATCAGTTCCCACGCGCGCGCCTTGAACTGGAACACCTTGTCGGTGAGCGCGCCGACCGGGCACACGTCGATGACGTTGCCGGACAATTCCGAACCGATGCCGCGCCCGATCCAGGTGCCGATCACGTGGCGGTCGCCGCGATCGAAATCGCCGAATTCGTAGCTGCCCGCGACTTCGCCAAGGAACCGCACGCAACGCGTGCAGTGGATGCAGCGGGTCATTTCGGTGGCGACCAGCGGGCCGACGTTCTCGTCGCTGATGGTGCGCTTGCGCTCGGTGAAGCGCGACAGCGAGCGGCCGTAACCCATGGTCAGGTCCTGCAGCTCGCACTCGCCGCCCTGGTCGCAGATCGGGCAATCCAGCGGATGGTTGATCAGCACGAACTCCAGCGCGTTCTGCTGGGCATGGATCGCCAGTTGCGATTTGGTATGCACCTTCATGCCGGCCGCGACTGGCGTCGCGCACGCGACCTGCGGCTTGGGCATCGGACGGCCGCCCATCTCGACTTCCACCATGCACTGCCGGCAGACCGCCGCGATCGGCAGTTTCTTGTGGTAGCAGAAGCGCGGGATCGGGATGCCGGCGGCATCGGCTGCCTGGATGATCATCGAGCCCTTGGGCGCGGAAACGGGATGGCCGTCGATCTCGAACTCGACCATCTCGACCGGCGGCGCCGTGTCTTTGGGTTGCGCACTCATGCCGCCACCTCGGTCGATACAACAAAAACACAAGCATCAGTCCGCGAAAAACGCAAAGAACGCAAATGAAAAGCAGAACATTCGCGTTCATTCGC
Source organism: Rhodanobacteraceae bacterium (assembly GCA_030123585.1). NCBI lineage: Bacteria > Pseudomonadati > Pseudomonadota > Gammaproteobacteria > Lysobacterales > Rhodanobacteraceae > Rhodanobacteraceae bacterium. Next base: position 3,284,610 of record CP126120.1, on the reverse strand, counting down.
GTTCATTTGCGGACTGCTATCGCTGTTCATGGCACGCGTCATGCCGCGATCCCCAGTTGATCATCCACCATCGAACGCCCATTGATGCAGTAGTACTCGAACTCGTCCCAGAAATTCGCGAGGAACGCCTGCACCGGCCACGCGGCGGCTTCGCCGAAGGCGCAGATGGTATGGCCTTCGATTTGTCCCGCCACCGCTTTCAGGCGATGCAGGTCTTCCGGCGTGCCGCCGCCCGCGACGATGCGCGAGAGCACGCGGTGCATCCAGCCGGTGCCTTCGCGGCAGGGTGTGCACTGGCCACAGGATTCCGCGTGGTAGAACTGCGAGATGCGCTCGCAGGCACGCACCATGCAGGTGGTTTCGTCCATCACGATCACCGCGCCCGAACCCAGGCCCGAACCCGCATCGCGCAGCGAGTCGTAGTCCATGGTGCACGCCATCATCTTGTCGGCCTTCAGCACCTTCATCGACGAGCCGCCCGGAATCACCGCCTTCAGCTTGTGGCCGTTGCGCACGCCGCCGGCCATCTCGAGCAATTCCGCGAACGGCGTGCCGAGGCGGATTTCGTAATTGCCGGGCTTGTTGACGTGGCCCGATACCGAAAAGATTTTCGGGCCGCCGTTGTTGGGCTTGCCGAGGTTGAGGAACCAGTCGGCGCCACGGCGCAGGATCGCCGGTACCGACGCATAGGTTTCGGTGTTGTTGATGGTGCTGGGGCGGCCGTACAGGCCGAAGCCGGCCGGAAACGGCGGCTTGTAGCGCGGCCAGCCCTTCTTGCCCTCCAGCGATTCCATCAGCGCGGTTTCCTCGCCGCAGATGTAGGCGCCGGCGCCCAACGCGTTGTGGATCGTGACGTCGATGCCGCTGCCGCGGATGTTCCTGCCCAAAAGGCCGGCGGCTTCGGCTTCGTGCAGGGCCTGCTCGACGTGTTCGAACGGTTCGTGATGGAACTCGCCACGCAAGTAGTTGTACGCGACCGTCGAACCGGTTGCATAACAGGCGATCGCCATGCCTTCCAGCACCGCGTGCGGGTTGAAGCGCAGGATGTCGCGGTCCTTGCAGGTGCCGGGCTCGGATTCGTCCGAGTTGCACAGGATGTATTTCTGGCCCGGCGCGTTGCGCGGCATGAACGACCATTTCATGCCGGTGGGGAAGCCCGCGCCGCCGCGTCCGCGCAGCGCGCTTTTCTTGAGTTCATCGATGATCGTGGCGGGGTTGGGTTTCTCGGCCAGGATCTTCTCCCACGCCTGCCAGCCGCCGGTCGCGCGGTAGCTGTCGATCGTCCACGGCGTATCGAAATGCAGCGTGGTGTAGACGACCTGGTGGGGTTTGGGTTCGGGTCCGTATGCCATGTTCGTTTCTGCTTTGGGTAGGAGCGGCGGGAGCCGCGACCACATCGTTCAAGCGACATCGTTCGGGCCTTCCGGCCCTCCTACAACATCATTTCAAGCCATCCAGGATTTCATCGACCTTTTCCGGCGTCAGGTGCTCGTGGTAGTGGCCGTCCACCGCCATCATGGGCGCGCCGCAACAGGCCGCGAGGCATTCCTCTTCCTTCTTGAGATAGACGCGTCCGTCGGCGGTGCTCTCGCCCAGCTTCACACCCAGCTTCTTCTCGCAATGTTCGACGATGCGGTCCGCGCCGTTGAGCCAGCAGGAAATGTTGGTGCAGATCGCGACGTTGTGGCGCCCGACCGGTTTGGTCTCCAGCATCGAGTAGAACGACGCCACTTCGTACGCGAATACCGGCAGGATGCCGAGATACTTCGCCACCGCGGTGGTCAACTCGTCGGTCAGGTACCCGCCGTTCTGCTCCTGCGCGGCCATCAGGCCCTGGATCACCGCCGAACGCTTGCGGTCGGGCGGAAACTTCGCGGCCCAGTGGTCGATGTGCGTGCGCGTTTCCGCGGTCAACACCGCCATCGGATCGACGTCCTTGACCTTTTCGAAATTGCCGGTGGCTTTCATCGATCGACCTCCCCGAACACCAGGTCGTAGGTGCCGATCATCGCCACCACGTCCGGCAGCATATGCCCGCGGGTGATTTCGTCGATCGACGACAGGTGCGCGAAGCCCGGCGCGCGCAGGTGCACGCGGAACGGCTTGTTGGCGCCGTCGGAAACCATGTAGCAACCGAACTCACCCTTGGGGGCTTCGACCGCGGCGTAGGTTTCACCGGCCGGCACGCTGTAGCCCTCGGTGAACAGCTTGAACCAGTGGATCAAGGCTTCCATCGATTCCTTCATGTCCTCGCGCTTGGGCGGCGCGACCTTGTAGTTGTCGGTGATCACCGGGCCGGGGTTCTTCTTCAGCCAGTCCACGCACTGCAGGATGATCCGCCCCGACTGGCGCATCTCGTTGACGCGCACCAGGTAACGGTCGTAGCAATCGCCGTGGGTGCCGACCGGAATGTCGAAATCGACTTCCGCGTATTTCGCGTACGGCTGCTTCTTGCGCAGGTCCCACTCGATGCCGGAGGCGCGCAGCATCGGGCCGGTCATGCCGAGCGCATACGCCTGCTCGGGGGAAACGATGCCGATGTCGACGGTGCGCTGCTTCCAGATGCGGTTGTCGGTGAGCAGTTCCTCGTACTCGTCGACCTTGTGCTGGAAATCCCTGGCGAAGGCTTCCAGGAAATCCAGCATCGAACCTTCGCGCCACGCATTCATGCGCGCGAGATCCTTGCCCTTGTGCCAGGGCGATTCCTTGTACTGGATCATCTTCGCGGGCAGGTCGCGGTACACGCCGCCGGGACGGTAATACGTGGCGTGCATGCGCGTGCCCGACACCGCCTCGTAGCAGTCCATCAGTTCCTCGCGTTCGCGGAACGCGTACAGGAACACCGCCATCGCGCCGAGGTCGAGCGCGTTGGAACCGATCCACATCAAATGGTTGAGGATGCGCGTGACTTCGTCGAACAGCGTGCGGATCCACTGCGCGCGTTCGGGCGGCTCGATGCCCATCAACTGCTCGATCGCGCGCACGTAGGCGTGCTCGTTGCACATCATCGACACGTAGTCGAGCCGGTCCATGTAGCCGATCGAATGGTTGTACGGCTTGGACTCGGCGAGTTTCTCGGTGCCGCGATGCAACAGGCCGATGTGCGGATCGATGCGCAGGATGGTCTCGCCTTCCATCTCCATCACCAGGCGCAGCACGCCGTGCGCGGCCGGGTGCTGCGGACCGAAGTTCATCGTGTAGCTGCGGATTTCGCCGGTGTCCGCCATCTCAGTTGTCCTTCCAGTCGTCGGCGGCTTCCTCGTGCGTGGTCTTCCAGCGCGAGTCCTCGCGCACCACGCGCGCCACGGTCAGGCGCGGCGTCACCGAGGTCACGGGTTCGTACACCACGCGCTTGGCCTCGGGGTCATAACGCACCTCGACATTGCCGATCAGCGGGAAATCCTTGCGAAACGGATGCCCGACGAAACCGTAGTCGGTGAGGATGCGGCGCAGGTCCGGATGGCCTTCGTACACGATGCCGTACAGGTCGAACGACTCGCGCTCGTACCAGTTGGCGGACGGCCACACGCCGGTGAGGGTCGGAACCACCGGCAGCGCGTCTTCGGGAGCGAAGCAGCGCACCCGCAGGCGGATGTTGTGCACGTAGGAAATCAGGTGCACCACCGAGGCGAAGCGGCGCAGGAACTGCGGGTGCCGCGGCCGGTGCTCCCAGTCGAAGCGGCCGGGTGAACTGGTGCCGGTGACGCCGCGGCCGAAGCCCTGCGAAGTCGCGGTGTCCGAAGCGGGAATCTCGTCCTCGCCGAAACCCAGGAAATCCACGCCGCACAAGTCGGAAAGTTGCTCGAAACGGAAATCCGCCTCATCGCGCAGCGCGGTGCACACTTCGAGCAGATGCGCCGGCGTGACCTCGATCGTGGTTTGCCCGTGCGAAACATCGACGTTGTCGATGCGCTCGCCGAAGCGTGCGCGCAGTCGTTCGACCAGTTGTTCGGGGGTGGTCTGGGCCATGGTCGGTCAGCGCGCGATCGTGTTGGTGCGGCGGATCTTCTTCTGCAACTGCAGAATCCCGTAAACCAGCGCCTCGGCGGTCGGCGGACAGCCCGGCACGTACACGTCCACCGGCACGATGCGGTCGCAGCCGCGCACCACCGAATACGAATAGTGGTAATAACCGCCGCCGTTCGCGCAACTGCCCATCGAGATCACCCACTTGGGCTCGGGCATCTGGTCATAGACCTTGCGCAGCGCCGGCGCCATCTTGTTGACCAGCGTGCCGGCGACGATCATCACGTCGGACTGGCGCGGCGACGGGCGGAAGATCACGCCGTAGCGGTCGAGGTCCAGGCGCGACGCGCCCGCGTGCATCATCTCCACCGCGCAGCAGGCAAGCCCGAACGTCATCGGCCACATCGAACCCGTGCGCGCCCAGTTGAACAGCGCATCCACCGTGGTCACGCCGAAACCGCGCTGCACGATGGGATTGTCGGCTTCCGGACGCAGGATGTCGTCCACCTTCCCGATCGGCACCGGGTTGTGCATGGACTTGTCGATGGTGGAGATCAGTCCCATTCCAATGCACCCTTCTTCCACACGTAGATGTAGCCGACGACCAGCAGCAGCAGGAACATGAACATCTCGACCAGCGCGACGATGCCGATCTTCGAGAACACCGTGGCCCACGGAAACAGGAACGCGATTTCCAGGTCGAACAGGATGAACAGGATCGCGATCAGGTAATAGCGCACGTCGAACTTCATGCGCGCGCCCTCGAAGGCCTCGAAGCCGCACTCGTAGGGCGAGTACTTCTCGGCGCTCGGGCGGCGCGGGCCGGCGATCCAGCCGATCACGATCAACGCGACGCCGATGCCGCCGGCGACGATCAGGAACAGGAGGATGGGCCAGTAGCCAGCAAGCATGTCATCGGTCCGCGTGAGCTACGGGATTTTCTCATGCGCTGGCGCGTGCCGCAATCACGCATTCGTGATCGCGGATGGATGGCATCGGATGATGCACGGCGCGCAGGGCGTTGCGCGCAACAAAAACCCCGCCGGAGCGGGGTTGAATGTACAACATCGAAAAGTTGGTGCCCAAGGGGGGACTCGAACCCCCACGACTTGCGTCGCTACCACCTCAAGGTAGTGCGTCTACCAATTCCGCCACCTGGGCAAGGGTGCTCGTCCCTGAGAACCACCGCGCACATCCATGTGCGCGACTTTTGTTCAAACTCGTCCCCGAGAAACACCCGGCGCATCCATGTGCCGGACTATTCACGAAAGCAAAATCAATGCGACGACGGTGCGCCGCTCGACGGCGCCGAACTTGCCGGCGCCGACGACTTCGCGGGCGCCGCTGGCACATCCGACTTTGCCGCAGCGGATGCGGCAGGCGCCGCCGGAACTTCCGACGGCTGCGCGGACGACGACGCCGCACTGCCCGCGGGCGCGCCGGCGGGAACCGCCGCCGTCGTAGCGGATGCCGGCGCCGAACTGCCGACGCCGGCCATCACGCCCAGGGCCTGCTTGGGCGAGGGCGCGACGCCGTGCTTGCTCAAATAGATGCCCATGCCGAGGCTGAGGAGGAAGAACAGCCCCGCCAGCACCGCGGTGGTGCGGGTCAGGAAGCTGGCCGAGCCGCGCGCACCGAACACGGTGCCGGACGCGCCGCCACCGAAGCTGGCGCCGGCGTTGGCGCCGTCGCCGCGCTGCATCAGGATCAGCACGATCATCGCCGCGGCGATGAGCACATAGAAGACGCTGAAAATCGTGAACAGCATTGGGATGTTCCCGTGCGCCGGACGAGCGTCAACCCGCCGCCGCACATATCGAAAGGAAATCGGTGGCCTGCAAGGCCGCGCCGCCGATCAGGCCGCCATCGATATCCGGCTGCGCGAACAACTCGGCGGCGTTGCCGGGTTTGACGCTGCCGCCGTAAACGATGCGGGTCGAACCGGCAATTCTAGCATCGTCGCGGGCCAACTGGCTACGCAGCAACGCATGGACTTCCTGGGCTTGTACCGGGCTCGCGGTGCGTCCGGTGCCGATGGCCCAGACCGGCTCGTAGGCCACCACGATGCGCGCGAACACGGCGATGCCGCAATGCGCGACCACCGCGCCGAGTTGGCGCGCCACCACCGCCGAAGTCTGGCCGGCTTCGCGTTCGTCCAGGGTTTCGCCCACGCACAGCACAGGCGTGAGTTCGTGCGCCAGCGCCTGCGCGACCTTGGCCGCGACCTGCGCATCGGTTTCCTTGTGGTATTGACGGCGTTCGGAGTGTCCCGCCAGCGCCAGCGTGCAGCCGACGTCGCGCAACATCGCCGCCGAGACTTCTCCCGTGTAAGCGCCGGATTCGTGTTCGCTCACGTCCTGGCCGCCGACCGCGATGCGCGAGCCCGCACATTCGGCGCAGGCTTCGCGCAGGTAGGGAAACGGCGGAAACACCGCAACGTCGACGTCGCCGGTGTGCGCCTCCACGATTGCGCCGACCAAGGCCGAGGCCATCGCGCGCGAGCCGTGCATCTTCCAGTTGCCACCTACCCATTTGCGGCGCATGGCGCGCTCCGTCGTTCATCCGGGCTCGCGAGGATAGCCAAGGCCGTCGCCCTGAATCAAACTATTCCTTTTCCGTTCCGGAAGCCCACGATGGCCCCGTCAACCCGCAAGCGCGCATTGATCACCGGCGCCTCCGCCGGCATCGGCGCCGAATTCGCACGCCAGCTTGCCGCGCGCGGGTGCGATCTGGTGCTGACTGCGCGTCGCGAGGATCGCCTGCACGCACTTGCCGACGCATTGCGCACGAAGTACGGCATCGACGTGCAAGTGATCGCCGACGATCTCGGCGACCCCGGCGCGCCTGCGCGGATCGCCGACGCCGCCACCGCGAACGGACGCACGATCGACATCCTCGTCAACAACGCGGGCTACGGCGTACCGGGCCGCTACGACAAGGTCGACTGGGCGACACACGCGCGCTTCATGCAGGTGCTGGTGACGGCGCCGCTGCAGCTTTGCCATCTGCTGCTGCCGGCGATGCGCGAGCGCGGTTACGGACGCATTGTCAACGTCGCCTCGCTGGCGGGACTGGTGCCCGCGACGCCCGGCAACACCCTGTACGGCCCGGCCAAGGCCTTCCTGATGCGCGTGTCGCAGGCGCTGGCGACGGAGAACCGCGCGCACGGCATCCACGTGTGCGCGTTGTGTCCGGGCTTCACGCGTTCCGAGTTCCACGACGTCAGCCAGGCACGCGGGCTGGTTTCGAAACTGCCGGGCTGGATGTGGTCGGATGCCGCCGATGTCGTGCGGCAAGGGCTGGATGCGGTCGAGCGCGGCCGCGTGGTGTGCGTGCCGGGCCGCGTGAACCGCGGCATCAAGGTGCTGATGGACCTGCTGCCCGATCGCGTTGCGCTCGCGCTGGTGGCACGACGCGCGAAGCATTTCCGGATGCGGGATTGACGCGGACCTCGCAGGTTGGGTTGACGCCGGCTCCATCGGCGGAAGCCCGACATTCTCCGCACGGCATGGTGTCGGGCTTCCGCCGATGCAGCCCGCTCAGCCCAACCTGCCGGCTTACGACTTGATCCGTTCCACGACCCGGGCGGCCGAGTCGGCCGCGGATTCCCGGTCCGAACGCAGATGGATCTCCGGCGCTTCCGGTGGTTCGTAAGGCGAACCGATGCCGGTGAAATTGGCGATCTTGCCGGCGCGCGCCTTGGCGTACAGGCCCTTGACGTCGCGCTCCTCGCACACTTCCAGCGGCGCGTCCACGAACACTTCCATGAAGTCGCCGTCGCCGATCAGGTCGCGCGCCAGCCGGCGCTCGGCGCGGAACGGCGAGATGAACGAAACCAGCACCACCAGTCCCGCGTCCATCATCAATTTCGCGACTTCGGCCACGCGCCGGATGTTCTCGACGCGGTCGGCGTCGGTGAAGCCGAGGTCGCGGTTCAGGCCGTGGCGCACGTTGTCGCCGTCCAGCAGGATGGTGTGGAAACCTTCCGCCAGCAGGCGGCGCTCGACCAGGTTGGCGATGGTCGATTTGCCTGCGCCGGACAGGCCCGTGAACCACAGGCAGCGCGGAATCTGGCCCTTGATCCTGGCGCGCGCGGCACGGTCGATGTCGAGCTGCTGCCAATGCACGTTGCTGTCGCGGCGCAGTCCGAAATCCAGCGTGCCGCAACCGACCGTCGCATTCGTCTCGCGGTCGAACAGGATGAAGCCGCCGAGGCGGCGGTCTTCCTTGTACGGGCGATAGGCGATGTCGGCGTCCAGCGACAGGTTGCAGTAGCCGATCTCGTTGGCGACCAGCCGCGTCGCCGCGAGGTGCGCCTGGGTGTCGGGATCGATGCGGTGCTTGATCTCGGTGACCTGCGCGCCGATCGTCTGCGTGGCCAGCTTCATCAGGTAACGCCGGCCCGGCAGCAGCGCGGCGTCGTCCAGCCACAACAGATGGCAGGCGAACTGGGCCGCGATGTCCGGCGGCAGCACCGGATCGGCGATCACGTCGCCGCGCGCCACGTCGATCTGGTCGGCCAGCGTGAGCGTGACTGCCTGCCCCGCCTCGGCGGCAGCCAGATCGGCGTCGCCGCCGACCACGCGCACGACGCGCGTGAGGCGTCCGGCCGGCAGCACCACCACTTCGTTGCCAGGGGCGACGCGCCCGCCCGCGATGGTGCCCGCGTAGCCGCGGAACCCGTGGTCGGGACGATTGACCCACTGCACCGGCAGCGCGAACGCCGCGTCGGCGTGACGTTCCACCTGCACCGTTTCGAGGTATTCCAGCAGCGGCTTGCCGGTGTACCACGGCGTGTTCGGCGAATGCACGACCAGGTTGTCGGCATTGATCGCCGACACCGGGATCGCATCCGCGTTCTCGACCCCGAGGTCGTGCGCGAGCTTCACGCACTCCTGCTCGATCGCGTGGTAGCGCGCATGGTTGTAGCCGATCAGGTCCAGCTTGTTGACCGCGAACAGCACGCGCTGCACGCCGAACATCGCGAGGATCGCGGTGTGGCGGCGGGTCTGGGTCTGCACGCCCGCGCGCGCATCGACCAGCACCACGCCGAGTTCCGCGTTGGATGCGCCGCTGGCCATGTTGCGGGTGTACTGCGCATGGCCGGGACAATCGGCGACGATGAACGCGCGCTTGTCGGTGCCGAAGTAGCGCCACGCGACGTCGATGGTGATGCCCTGTTCGCGTTCGGCTTCCAGGCCGTCCAGCAGCAGCGCGTAATCGGGCTTGCCGCCGCAGGTGCCGTGTTTCCTGCTGTCGCGGATCATCTGCGCGAGGCGATCGTCCGGGACCATCCCGGCCTCGGCCAGCAGGCGTCCGAGCAGTGTGCTCTTGCCGTCGTCCACGCTGCCGCACATCGCGAAACGCAGCGTGTCGCGGTTTTCCAGCGCGGCCAGCCGTGCCGCGAGAGGATTGATGTCGTTTGCTACGGCCATGCGCGGTCGAAACCTCGATTGACAATACAAAAAACTCTGGACGCGGATCAACGCGGATGGTCGCGGATCAATACGAACAGAACGGGTAAAACACCAGCCAAGGCTTTGATTGCCGTATCCGCCTTTATCCGCGCAAATCCGCGTCAAAAAAGCCGTTACGCAGCTCTTGCATCAAAAATACCCTTCACGCTTCTTGCGCTCCATGGAATCGGAAGGATCGAGGTCGATGATGCGGCCGGCGCGCTCGGACTGCCGCGTATCCAGCATCTCGCCGATGATCGCATCGAGGTCGGCGGCATCGGATTCCACCGCAGCGGTCAGCGGCCAGCAGCCGAGCGTGCGGAAACGCACCTTCTTCGGCACCAGTTTTTCGCCGGGTTCCAGCGGCACGCGCTCGTCGTCGCGCACCAGCAGCGCGCCGTTGCGCACGAAGGTCGGGCGCTCTTTCGCGAAATACAGCGGCACCACCTCGATGCCCTCGCGGCGGATGTACAGCCACACGTCGAGTTCGGTCCAGTCGGACAACGGAAACACCCGCAGCGTTTCGTCGTTGTCGAGCCGCGTGTTGTAGAGACCCCAGGGTTCCGGCCGCTGCTTGCGCGGCTCCCAGCGCTGGCCCGCGCCGCGCAGCGAGAACACGCGTTCCTTGGCGCGCGCGGGATCCTCGTCGCGGCGCGCGCCGCCGATCGCGGCATCGAAGCCGTGCTCGGCCAGCGCCTGCCGCAGCGCGACGGTCTTCATGATCTCGGTGTGCCTGGAAGCGGCGTTGACGGGGTCGGTGCGGCCCACGCCTTCCTGGTTGATGTACTCGATCAGGTGGACGCCGGTCCACTTCGCGACGCGGTCGCGGAACTCGATCATCTCGCGGAACTTCCACGTCGTGTTGACGTGCAGCATCGGCAGCGGCGGCCTGGCGGGATGGAACGCCTTCAGCAGCAGGTGCAGCAGCACCGAGGAATCCTTGCCGATCGAATACAGCAGGACGGGCCTGCGGCATTCCGCGACCGTCTCGCGCAGGATGCGGATGGACTCGGCCTCGAGCCGGTCGAGATGGGTGTGCAAACGGGTGACGCTCATGTGGATTCCTGTCATCGGCGGCGTGGCATCCGCGCTCGACGCCGGTGCCCCGTCCCGCCCAAGCGACGCAGGGCGCAAGGATACTGCATCCGCCCGTTCGGAGAATAATCACGCAGCATGACGACATGCCGTCCCTGTACCCTGCACGCCATGAATCCGCCGCCCACGACCCATGTTGCCGTGCCCGACCGCGCCGCGGCGCGGCTGGCGTTTGCGCGCCACGCCAGCCATGACGCGCAGGCAGCGCTCGAAGCCGCATCCGAAGACGCCAGCGCGCGCAGCTACTGGCGCGTGCGCGGCGCACGCGGCAGCGCGATCGTGATGGACGCGCCGCCGGGTTCCGGCAATCTCGACGCATGGCTGGACGTCGACGCACGCCTGCGGGCCGCCGGCCTGAACGCGCCCGAAGTGCTGGCCGAGGATCGTGCGCAGGGATTCCTGCTGCTGTCCGATCTCGGCACACGTCCCTATCTTTCCGAATTGAACGATGCCACCGCGGACGCGCTGTACGCCGACGCACTGGATGCGCTGCTGGCGATCCAGACGCGCGTCGATCCGGCCGGCTTGCCGCGCTACGACGAGCCGTTGCTGGTGCGCGAACTGGAATTGCTGCCGACCTGGTTCCTGCAACGCCACCTCGGCATTTCCATCGAATGCGACGAATGGGACATCATCGAAGTGGCATTCCGCCTGCTGACGGACAACGCACTGCGGCAACCGCAGGTGTTCGTGCATCGCGACTACCACAGCCGCAACCTGATGCGCGTGCCGGAGCACAATCCGGGCATCGTCGATCTGCAGGACGCCGTATCGGGACCGGTCAGCTACGACCTCGTCTCGCTGCTGCGCGACTGCTACATCGCCTGGGACGGCGATCGCGTGCGCGACTGGGCCGAAGCGTACCGCCGGCGGCTGATCGATGCGGGCGCGCTGGATCATCGCGTCGACGCCACGCGCTGGCAACGCTGGTTCGATCTCACGGGTTTGCAACGTCACTTGAAGGTGCTCGGCATCTTCTGCCGCCTGTGGTATCGCGACAGCAAGCGCGGCTACCTCGCCGACCTGCCGCGGGTGTGGCACTACGTGCGCAGCGTCACATCGGGTTACCCCGAATTGCGGGATTTCCTCGCGCTGCTGGAACGCTGGGTGGGCGGGCGCGATTTGACGGAACCGCGCACATGAAAGCCCTGTTGTTCGCGGCCGGCCGCGGCGAGCGCATGCGCCCATTGACCGACACCACGCCCAAGCCCTTGCTCGCGGCCGGCGGCAAGCGGCTGATCGAATGGCACATGGAGCGACTCGCGACAAGCGGCATCCGCGAGGTCGTGATCAACATCGCGCATCTCGCCGATCAATTCCCGGAAGCATTGGGCGACGGCTCGCGCTACGGCCTTCGCATCCAATACAGCCGCGAGGGCGACGTACCACTCGAAACCGGCGGCGGGATGCTGCATGCACTCCCGCTGCTTGGCGATGCACCGTTTCTCGCGATCAACGCCGACACCTTTACCGACTTCGATTTCGCGGCGTTGCCGCGCGAACCACATGGCGTCGCCGAACTGGTGCTGGTCGACAACCCGCCGCAGCATCCGCAAGGCGATTTCGGCATCGGCGCGGACGGCAAGTTGTTGCAGCGTGCCGATTCACCCGGCACCGCACATGCACTCACCTTCGCCGGGATCGGCGTGTACCGGCCGGACATCCTGCGCGGCTGGCGATCCATCATCGGCGACGTGCCGGGCGCACGCGAAACGCCGCCGCGTTTCCCGCTCACCCCGCTGCTGCGCGCCGCAATTGCGCGCTACGAAATCGCGTGGCTGCATCATCAAGGCTTCTGGACCGACGTCGGCACACCCGAACGCCTGGCCGCACTTGATGCCCGGTTGAAAGAACAGCATTTACCACGGATCAACGCGGATTCACGCGGATAGATCTCTTCGATCCGCGAACATCCGCGTCAATCCGCGTCAAGAATCACTGCTCGTGATACAGCAATTCGCGCAGGAACGGAATGGTCACGCGCCGCTGCGCCGCCAGCGCGGCGCGGTCGATCTGCTGCAGCAGCGCCACCAGCGAGGCCGGATCGCGTGGCTGGCGGGCGAACCACCAGTCCAGCACGTCGTCGTCCAGCCGCAATCCCATCCGGCCTGCCAGCAGCCGCAACATCGCGCGCCGGCCGGCATCGTCCAGCGGGCGCAACGCATACTGCGTGCACATCGACAGGCGCGAGACCAGGTCGGGCAGCGTGATGCCGAGTTCCGCAGGCGAGGCATTGCCGGCAAACAGCATGCACGCGCTCGCAGCCTTCACGCGATTGTAAAGATCGAACAGCGCGCGTTCCGCATCGCGGTCGCCTGCGACCGCCTGCACGTCGTCGACCGCGACCAGTTCTCCGCCTGCGATCGCGGCAATCGCCTCGCCGCGCGGCGCCGGAAGCTCCGCCAGCGACACGTAACGCGCCGGACGATTCGCTTCGATCGCGGCGCGGCACGCGCCGATCAGCAGGTGGCTCTTGCCGGTGCCGGTGGCACCGTGCAGGTACAGCCACGCATGATCGCCGTTCGCGACGTCGCTGACGCCTTGCAGCGCGGGCACGTTGGCGCCGGGCCAGAAAGCATCGAGGCGCTGGTGCGGCGGCCAGCGCAGGTCGAGCGGGAACTGCCGGTTCATGGCGCGGGCGGCGTTCCCCGCGGTTCCGACGGCGTATCGTCGCCATCTTTGGGCGGCGCGTCCGCAGCCGACACGATTTTCTGCGGCTCGCGTCCCGCGTACAGCGGGCTGGCCTCGTAGCGTTCGCGCAGGAAGCGCAGCAGCACCACCGCGATCGCGGCCATCGGCAGCGCCAGCAGCACGCCGATGAAACCGAACAGGTCGCCGAACGCGAGCACCGCGAAGATCACCGCGACCGGATGCAGGCCGATGCGGTCGCCGACCAGCTTCGGCACCAGCACGTAGCTTTCCAGCAGGTTGCCGATGCCGAACACCACCAGCACCAGTATCAGGTGATAGACATCGTGGTACTGCACCAGCGCGGCAATGATGCTGGCGACGATGCCGATGATGAAGCCGAGGTACGGCACGAAACTGACCAGCCCCGCGATCATGCCGATCAGCGGGCCGACGTCGAGGCCGACCAGTTTCAGCGCGATCGCGTAATAGATCGCGAGTCCCAGCATCACCAGCAACTGGCCGCGCACGAAGGCGCCCAGCACGCTGTCGGTCTCGCGCGCCAGCCGGCGGATCGTCGGTTGCGCGTCGCGCGGCAGCAGCGCGTCGATGTGCGCCACCAGCTTGTCCCAGTCGCGCAGCAGGTAGAACGTCACCACCGGCACCAGCACCACCGACACGACCCAGCCGATCAGGGCCAGGCCCGAGCGCGTCGCGTAACCCAGCACGGTCGCGGCGATGCCGCCGAGCGTGCCGAGGTGTTCGCGGGTGCGCGCGATCATGGTGGACGTGTCGAACTCGCTGGCCGGGACGTGCAGCTTCTGTTCCAGCCACGGGATCGCGCTGTGGGTGACCCACGCCGCATAGGCCGGCAACGCGGCGATCAGGCGCGCGATCTGGCGTTGGATCAGCGGCACCAGCAACACCAGCACCAGCGCCACGCCCAGCAACATCACCAGGAACACCACGCTGGCCGCGAGCGTGCGGTTCAGGCGCAAGCGTTCGAGCCGGTCCGCCAGCGGATCGCCGAGATAGGCAAACACCGCGGCCAGCATGAACGGCATCAGGATCGGCGACAACAACCAGACCAACCCGCCGATCACCGCCACGATCAACAGCCACTGCCAGCGTTGCGCATTGTTCATGCCGGACGTTTTCCCTTGAGTTCACGCCGGGCCATCAGGCCCCAGCGCACCACGTAGTCGATGCCGCTGGCCGCGGTCAGCAGCGCCACCACCCCCGCCGGAATCGTCATCCCGGCATGCCAGCCGAACGCCTGGTCGGCCAGCACCAGCAGCACGAAACCGATTTGCGCGACCGTGGTGGTCTTGGAAAGCCAGCTCGGACGCGCCTCGAAGCTGTGCATCACGCGATGCCACGCCCACGCGCCCAGCACGATCACCAGGTCGCGCGCCACCACCAGCGCCACCAGCCAGCGCGCCGCCTCGTGCAGCCATCCCAGCGCGAGCATGCAGCCTACCAGCATCAGCTTGTCGGCGGCCGGATCGAGGATGGAACCCAGCCGGCTTTGCCAACCGAAATGGCGCGCGAGATAGCCGTCCACGCCGTCCGACACGCCGGCGACGACCGCGATCACCAACGCCAACTGGTAACGTCCGGACAGGATCGCCGCGATCAACGGCGCGACCAGCGCAATGCGCAGCAGGGAAATCAGGTTGGGCAGGTGTCGCAACATGTCCTTCCGTGTCGTTCCCGCACGCGCCGTCGGGCCGCCGCCCGCACGCTCAAGCCACCGGGCCCGGCCGTGCGTGCCGTACCCGTGTCAAGGCTCCCAGCGCAATGAAGCATCCGCGCCGGGATGCGGCTGGGCTTCCGGCGTCAGGTGTCCGCCGGGTCCGGCAAGGCCGGCCAGCACGGTCGCCAACGGCTGGTCGAAGCTCACGTGCAGCAGCACGCCGTCGCCTTGCGCGGCCACCGGGACCACGTCGTGCAACGCGCTGTCGCCGCGCAAGGTCGAAAGCAGGCTGGCGAACGCGTGGCTGTCGCCGATGCCGTCCACCCACAGGGTACCGCTGCCGTCCTGCGCCGCCACCGCGGCGGTGGTGCCGGAAGCAGGCGCCGCCGTGCCCGCAGCCGCACTGCTGCCCTGGTTCGCGGCGACCAGGCGACCCACCGCGCCGGGGTCGAAATCCACCTGCAATTCCAGTCCGGGGCCGGACGCCGCGCGGCGGTAGTGGAAGTCGCGCACATAGCCCGACGCCTGCGCCAGCATGTCCGGGGTTGCCGCGAACCCGGGCGATAGCTGCTGCAACACCTGGGTGAACGCCGCGGAAATCGCGGCATTGCGCTGGGCATCGCTGGTGCCGGCCACCGGCACGGTGGCCGAATACAGGTTGGCCGAAGCAGCCGGAGACGTGCCGGCGCTTGCAGGCGGCGCGGTTTGCGCCGCAGCGCCCGCGACCAGGCCGGACGCCAGCAGCAGGGACAACAGGATTCGCAGCATGGCCATGCACTCCGCTCGAACAACCGCAAGTCTGCCCAATCGCGGCCCCAGCGTCTATCATTGCCGGTCCCGCCGTTGCCCGACGTTTGCCCGGACCTTTCCGTGAATTCCCGTGACGAAGCCCTCTCCTACCGCGCCGCGGGCGTGGACATCGACGCCGGCAACGCGGTGGTCGAACGCATCAAGCCGCTGGTCGGCAAAACGTTCCGTCCGGAAGTGATGGGCGGACTCGGCGGTTTCGGCGCGCTGTTCGACCTTTCCAAAAAATATCGCGAACCGGTGCTGGTGTCGGGCACCGACGGTGTCGGCACCAAATTGAAACTGGCGCAGCAGTTGAATCGCCACGACACGATCGGCATCGACCTCGTGGGCATGTGCGTCAATGACGTGCTGGTGCAGGGCGCGGAACCGCTGTTCTTCCTCGACTACTTCGCCACCGGCAAGCTCGACGTGGACACCACCGTCGCGGTGGTCGGCGGCATCGCCAAGGGTTGCGAACTGGCCAGCTGCGCGCTGGTCGGCGGCGAAACTGCCGAGATGCCGGACATGTATCCGCCGGGCGAATACGACCTCGCGGGTTTCAATGTCGGCGCCG
Source organism: Rhodanobacteraceae bacterium (assembly GCA_030123585.1). Taxonomy (NCBI): domain Bacteria; kingdom Pseudomonadati; phylum Pseudomonadota; class Gammaproteobacteria; order Lysobacterales; family Rhodanobacteraceae; species Rhodanobacteraceae bacterium. Next base: position 3,268,406 of record CP126120.1, on the reverse strand, counting down.
TCGAGAAATCGGAAATCATCGACGGCAGCGCGATCCGCGCGGGCGACGTGATCCTCGGCATCGCGTCCAGCGGTCCGCATTCCAACGGTTTCTCGCTGATCCGCAAGATCGTCGAGCGCGCCGGTTCGCCGTTCGACCTGAAACTCGATGGCGTGACGCTGGCCGACGCGCTGATGGCGCCGACCACGATCTACGTGAAGCCGATCCTCGCGCTGCTGCGCGCGCGGCCGGGCACGATCCACGGCATGGCCCACATCACCGGCGGCGGTTTGCAGGAAAACATCATCCGCGTGGTGCCCGACGGGCTCGGCCTCGCGATCGACGCATCAACGTGGCAACTGCCGCACGTGTTCGACTGGCTGCAACGCGAAGGCAAGGTGCCGCGCGAGGAAATGTGGCGCACCTTCAATTGCGGGATCGGCTTCACGCTGGTCCTCGCACCCGCCGACGTGGCCGGCGTGCGTGACGCGCTGGGGAAATCCGGCCTGCAAAGCTGGCCCATCGGCGAAGTGACCATGGCTTCCGGCGACCAGCGCGTCCACATCGCATGACCCTTCCTGTCGCGGTACTCGCCTCCGGCCGCGGCAGCAATCTCGCGGCGCTGATCGATGCGCGCGAAAGCGGCAAGCTCCCGATCAACATCGTGCTGGTCGCGGGCGACAAGGCCGACGCGCCGGCGCTGCGCAACGCCGAGGCGCACGGCATCCCGACGTTTGCACTGGATCCGAAAACCTTCGCCTCGCGCCGCGAATTCGACGAAGCGCTGTTCGCGAACGTCGCCGCCAGCGGCGCGCAACTGGTGGTGCTGGCCGGCTACATGCGGATCATCGATGCCGCGGTGACGGCGCAATGGCAAGGCCGCATGATCAACATCCATCCCTCGCTGCTGCCGAAATACCGCGGACTGCACACCCACCGGCGCGCGTTGAAAGCCGGCGACAAGGAACACGGCGCCAGCGTGCACTTCGTCAGTTCAGAACTCGACGGCGGTCCGGTGATCGCACAGGCGCGCATCGACGTTCGTCCCGGCGATACCGAGGATTCGCTGGCTGCGCGCCTGTTGTCCAGCGAACACGCCCTGCTCACCGCATGCGTGGATGCGATCGCGCGCGGCGCGGTGCGCGAACACGACGGCAAAGTCTTGTTTCACGGCCGCCCGATCCCGGCACCGCTGCGGCTCGACGAAAGCGGACACCTGCTCGCGGCGTGAGCCTGCGTTCAGGCTCGCCGCGTCAGGCTGCGCGGCAACTGCATCCGCCACGTCGAACACCATGCGCCGCCATCGTCTTTCCGGATTGCTGCTTGCCGTCGTGCTGACGACGGCGTTCGGTTCCGCCATCGCCGCGCCGCCCGTGCCCGCGTTCACCGCGCATTACCGCGTGCTGCAGAACGGCGCGCCGATCGGCGAAGCGACGCTCACGCTCGCACCCGGCGCCAACGATGCCTGGACGTTCACCACGCAGAGCCAGGGCACCGCAGGGCTCGCCTCGCTGCTTGCCGCCAGCACGCGGGAAGTCTCCGTCTTCAAATGGATCGGCGATTCACCGCAGGGCATCAGCTACGACTACACGATGCAGTCCGCGCTCAAGCAGAAGCACCGCAGCGTGCGTTTCGACTGGTCCAGCCACAGCATCGAGGTAAACGACAACGGCGCGTTCCGTTTCCCGACACAGCCAGGTGCGATCGAACGCCACACGGTTCCGCTGGCGCTCGCAGCCGGACTCGCCGCAGGCAGGACCACCTTCACCTTGCCGGTCGCGGTACGCGACCGCATCGAAACCCAGCACTATGCCACGCAGGGCAAGCAGGACGTGCGCGTGCCGGCGGGCAGCTTCAATGCCATCCGCGTCAGCCGCAGCGATGGCGGCGAAGGCATCGAGGCCTGGTTCGCGCCGGCGAAACTGCCCGCGCCGGTCAAGATCGACCAACGCGACAAGAATGCGTTTTCGCTGGAGTTGGAAAGCTGGTCAGCGCACTGACAGTCGCTCCAAACCTTCATCGGGCGTCAAGACGAAGGGGGCGTCGTGAAAAAGTCGATGCGGTTGTCCTGGAAAAGACCAACAGCCAGCGTTGCGCCGTCCGGGAGAAACATCAGTTCGCGTGGAAATCCGGCTGCCGGTTCGCTGACCGTATTGACCGAAGCATCCGGGTTGTTCGTGCCGATGAGCCCGACGAGTTCGCGCCCCTTGTTGTCGTGACCCGCCTTCGCGAACCGGTTGGACAGGGCCACCCATACCTGGTCGCCATCCGGGCGCACCGCGACGCCGACGGGACTGCCGCCGACGTCGAAGCTTGACACCGTAATGTCGGACTTCGACGTCAAACTGCTCGCCGGAATGCGCAGCAACGCGTTACTGTCGCGAGCCGTCACCCAAAGCCATGCACCGTCCGGCGACACCGCTACCCGAACCGGGTTGCATCCCGCCTGCACTCCGCCGGCAACGCTGCGATCGGGGTGCGCCGCCGCTTCCGCGATGTCCACACGCTCCAGCAGTCCTTGCGAATGCTCCCGCTCCACGCGCGCTTCGGGTTTGCATGTGCTCGGAAAGCCCCACTGGGGCAACGCAACCTGACTGGTGACGTACAGCCAGCGGCCGTCTGGCGAAAGCGCCAAGCCGACTGGAGCCCAGGCAGTCGGAACACTGCCGATCAGCGGATCGCCGCGAAAGCCGTCGGCGCTCCATTTGCGGAGATCGTAAACGCCGAGCGAGCGACTGTGTTCCTCGCTGACAAACAACAGCGAGTCGTCCAGATTCGTGATGACGTACACCGCACCCGTGTCGCGACCAGTCTTGAGGTAACCGATCAACGGATTTGCGGAAGCCTGCTCCAGATCGGCGACATCGAACGCCGCGACATCGCGGCCTTCGGCGACGAAAAGCAGCTTGCCATCGTGCGTCAACGCTTCGCCGTCGCCATCGCCACGCAGTTTGACGGTCTGCTTGATCGAGAAGCTGCCGTTTTCATCGTGCAGCACCGCAATGGCACCGCCGGGCTTGCCGGCCATTGCGACGAACATCCAGCAACCATCCGTGGAAACGGCCATCCCGAACGGGTGTTCAGGCAACGCGACGGAACTTGCGTTCGCCGGCGCGGGACAGGCCGCACCGTAGGCGGCGGATACGCACGAGAGACAAAAAGCGAGCCAGACAAATCCCGAAAGCAACGTCTTCATGTGTCGCCTTCATCCTTCAATCGACGGGCACGGCCGCGCGTCAGGTCGGCAGGCGCCGGATATGCGCGCCCAGCCCGCCGAGTTTTTCCTCGATGTTCTCGTAGCCGCGGTCGATGTGGTAAATGCGGTCAACCACGGTGTCGCCTTCGGCCACCAATCCCGCCAGCACCAGCGATGCCGACGCGCGCAGGTCGGTCGCCATCAGTTGCGCGCCGGACATGTGCGGCACGCCGCGCACGATCGCCGTATTGCCTTCGACCTTGATGTCGGCGCCCAGGCGGTGCAGTTCCTGCACGTGCATGAAGCGGTTCTCGAACACGGTTTCGGTGATGATGCCGGTGCCTTCGGCCACGCAGTTGAGCGCGGTGAACTGCGCCTGCATGTCGGTCGGAAACGCGGGATACGGCGCGGTGGTGACGTCCACCGCGCGCGGACGGTTGCCGCGCATGTCGAGTTCGATCGCGTCATCGGCGCAATTGATGTGCGCGCCGGCGTCTTCCAGTTTCGACAGCACCGATTTCAGGATGTCGGAACGGGTGTGCTTGGCGCGCACGCGGCCGCCGGTGATGGCGCCGGCCACGAGGAAGGTGCCGGTCTCGATGCGGTCGGGCAGCACTTCGTAGTGGGTGCCGTGCAGGCGCTCGACGCCGTCGATCACCAGCGTGGTGGTGCCGATGCCGCCGATCTGCGCGCCCATCGCATTGAGGCAGTGCGCGAGGTCGCACACCTCGGGTTCCTCGGCGGCGTTTTCGATCACCGTGGTGCCTTCGGCCAGCGCCGCGGCCATCATGATGTTCTCGGTGCCGGTGACGGTCACCATGTCCATGACCACGCGCGCGCCCTTCAACCGGTTGGCGCGCGCCTTGATGTAGCCGTTCTCGACCACGATGTCGGCGCCCAGCGCGCGCAGGCCCTTGATGTGCTGGTCGACCGGGCGCGAGCCGATCGCGCAGCCGCCGGGCAGCGAAACCTCGGCTTGGCCGTACTTCGCGATCAGCGGACCCAGCACCACGATCGACGCGCGCATGGTCTTGACCAGTTCGTAGGGCGCGAAGAAGCGATCCGCCGGACGCGGGTCCACGCGAATGTGCATGTGTTCGTCCACCACCAGTTCGGCGCCCATCTGGCCGAGCAGTTCCATCGTGGTGGTGACGTCGTGCAGGTGCGGCACGTTGCCGATGGTGACCGGCTCGTCGGCCAGCAGGCACGATGCGAGGATCGGCAGCACCGCGTTCTTGGCGCCGGAAATCCACACGTCGCCGTTGAGCGGCTTGCCGCCCGAAATCACGATCCGCGCCATCAGCCGTTCCCTGCTTCCGCCGGCGTCAGCGTGCGCAGCGAGAGCGCGTGGACTTCGCCGCCCATGCGTTCGCCCAGCGCCGCGTACACCATGCGGTGGCGCGCGAGGGTGGATTGGCCGGCGAAGGTTTCCGCCACCACGACGGCCTGGAAATGCACGTCGTCGGGGCTCGCAACCTCGATGAGGGCGCCCGGAAACGCCGTTTCCAGCAGGGATTTCAACTCGTTGGATCGCATGAACCGTTCTCGAACGGATGGCTGGCGCGTGACCGTCGTCACGGCAGGGAATGCACGGAAGCAGCGCTTGCCGCCTGTACAATGGCGACTCGCGATCTTACTGGAAATCGCGCGATGGCAGAACGCCGACACAGGAGTTGCTTCGCATGAACGCGCGCACCGCTCCAGCTTCCGCTGTGGGGTATTCCGGTCGCGATCAGGACCGCGGCGCGCTGATTGCCAGCGCGCGCAAGGTCATCCGCATCGAGTCCGGAGCCATCACTGATCTCGAAGCCCGCATCGACGGCGATTTCAGCAAGGCCTGCCGCCTGATCCTCGCCTGTTCGGGACGCGTGGTGGTGTCCGGCATGGGCAAGTCCGGGCACATCGCGCGCAAGATCGCCGCCACCCTCGCCTCCACCGGCACTCCCGCGTTCTACGTGCACCCGGGCGAAGCCAGCCACGGCGACATCGGCATGATCACGCAGCACGACGTGGTGCTGCTGTTGTCGAACTCCGGCGAAACCGAGGAAGTCCTGACCATCCTCCCGTTCCTGAAGCGCCAAGGCAACGCGCTGATCGCGATGACCGGCAATCCGCGCTCTTCGCTCGCGCAGGACGCCGACGCCCACCTCGACGCCAGCGTATCCACCGAAGCCTGCCCGCTGGGCCTCGCGCCCACCGCCAGCACCACTGCCGCGCTGGTACTGGGGGACGCGCTCGCGATCGCGCTGCTGGAAGCGCGCGGCTTCACCGCCGACGATTTCGCGCGCTCGCACCCGGCCGGCGCGCTCGGACGCCGCTTGCTGAAGATCGCCGACGTAATGCACACCGGCGACGCGATTCCGACGGTGCACGCCGACGCCACCCTGACCGAAGCCCTGATGGAAATGTCGCGCAAGGGCCTCGGCATGACCGCGATCGTGGACGCCGCCGGCAAGCTGCTCGGCGTGTTCACCGACGGCGACCTGCGCCGCATGCTGGACGACCACGGCGTCGACCTGCGCGCCGCCCGGGTCAGCGGCGCGATGAGCCGCAACCCCAAGGTGATCGACCCCGACAAGCTGGCGGCCGAGGCCGCGCAGATGATGGAAACCCACAAGATCCACGCGCTGCTGGTGGTGGACGAGACTCGGCATGTGGTCGGCGCGTTGAACATTCACGATCTGTTGCGCGCGCGGGTGGTCTGAGATCGCCTGGAACCTGCTGCGCTCGGCATCTCGCGCGCCGGCGGTGCTCGGAATGCTCATGTACTGACGTGTACACTCCGCTTCCTGCGCTCCGGCGACGCGCGACCTGCCTTCGCTCGCGACCGTTTCAGATCGATCTCATAGTCCCGGCCATCCATGACCGCCTCTAACAATATTCCCGCCGACGTCATAGCCCGCGCCGCCAAGATCAAGCTGGTCGCGTTCGACGTGGACGGCACGCTCACCGACGGCCGCTTGTGGTTCACCGAGGACGGCCGCGAGATCAAGGCGTTCCACGTCCACGACGGGCTCGGCATCAAGCGGCTGCGCGAACGCGGGATCGAGGTCGCGATCATCAGCTCGCGCATCAGCCACGCCGTGGAACTGCGCGCGGAGCAGCTCGGCATCGTCCACGCTTACCAGGGCAAGACGGACAAGCTGGGCTGCCTCCAGGACGTGCTGCACGGTTCGGGCCTGGCGGCCGAACAGGCCTGCTACGTCGGCGACGACGAGCCCGACCTCGCGCCGATGGCGATCTGCGGACTTGCGATCGCGGTCGCCGACGCGCGCCCCGAAGTCGTGGACGCGGCGCACTGGCAGACCCGCGCACGCGGCGGCGCAGGCGCCGCGCGCGAAGTGTGCGACCTGATCCTGGCGGCGCAAGCGGCATGAGGGATCGCCGCACCGTCGTCTGGCTGGTCGCGCTGGCGGTCGCCGCGGCGATCACGCAGTTGCTGGTGTGGTGGCTGCGGCCGCCGCCCAAGCCGGTCGCGATCGTCGGTCCGCCGCGTTCGAGCTACGAACTCGACGATTTCACCCTGCACGCGTTCGGCAAGGACGGCAAGCTCGCCTTCAGCATGACCTCGCCGCACCTCGCGCGCCGCGAGGGCAACGACTCGTTGTACGTGAACGCACCGAAATACCTGTTCGTCGCCAGCGACGGCTCCGACTGGAACGGCACCTCGCAGTACGCGTGGATCAGTGCCGACAACACCCTGGTCAAGCTGATCGGCAAGGTCGACATGCGCAGGCCGCCCAAGGCCCGCATTTCCGAAGCCGAAATCCACACCGCCGACGCCACCGTGTGGACCCAGGACAAGCGCATGGCCACCGAGGCGCCCAGCGTGATACAGGAACCCGGCTCTATACTCACCGGCGTCGGCATGAAGGCCGACTTCGATACCAGCACCCTGGAGTTGCTCTCCGATGTCCACGGCACGTTCACACCTAACCAGAAAAAAGATTGAGTGCGCGTTGCTGGCCATTGCAACGCTTGCGACATGCGGAAGTGCCTGGGCACTAAAGTCGGATCGGCAAGCAAAGATCGACGTCAAGGCCGACCGCCAAGTTGCGACCCTTGGCGGCAACGGCCAGGTCACGCTGATTGGCCACGTCAAGATCACTCAAGGCAGCATGGCCATCCTAGGCGACAAGGCGATTGGCTACGAGAACCAGCAGGGTGAATGGGATCATGCGATCGTCACCGGCTCGCCAGCGAAGTTCCAACAGCAACTCGACAACGGCAGCATGGTCAACGGCTCGGCCGACACCATCGAATATCTGGTCGCCGAGAACACCATAGTCCTCACCGGCCACGCCACTGTCGTTCAGCAAGGCCGCGGCGAGTTCCATGGCGCGAAATTGACCTACAACACCGACAGTGGCCAGATGGTTGGCGAAGGCGGCATCGGCGGGCAGGTACACATGACGTTCCAGCCCAAGGCTGCGCCCGCCAAGCCTGCGCCGGCAACCGCGCCGCCGGCCTCAAGTTCCGTGCCGTCCGCGCCGGTTTCGGCCCCGCCTGCACCTGCGTCAACCGCAGGATCGCATTGACCCATGCTGGTCGCGCAAGGGCTGCAGAAAAGTTTCCGTACGCGCCAAGTGGTGCAGGATTTCGGCTTCGAGATCCGGCAAGGCGAAGTCGTCGGTCTGCTCGGGCCCAACGGCGCCGGCAAGACGACGTGTTTCTACATGGTGGTCGGCCTGATCGAACCGGACGGCGGACGCATCACGCTGGACGGCGAGGACATCACCGGCCTGCCGATGCACCAGCGCGCGCGCAAGGGCATCGGCTACCTGCCGCAGGAAGCCTCGGTGTTCCGGCGGCTGTCGGTGGCCGACAACGTGCTGGCGGTGCTGGAGTTGCGCACCGATCTCGACGCACAGCGGCGCCGCGGCGAACTGGAATCCTTGCTGGACGAACTGAAGATCAGCCACATCGCCGGCCAGAAAGGCATCAGCCTGTCGGGCGGCGAGCGTCGCCGCGTCGAAATCGCGCGCGCGCTGGCGGCCAACCCGCGCTTCATGCTGCTGGACGAACCGTTCGCCGGCGTCGATCCCATTTCGGTGGGCGAGATCCAGCGCATCGTGCGACACCTGCGCGACCGCGGCATCGGCGTGCTGGTCACCGACCACAACGTGCGTGAGGCGCTAGGCATCTGCGAGCACGCCTACATCCTCAACGAAGGCAAGGTGCTGGCGCGCGGCACGCCGGCCGAAATCCTCGCCAACAAGCAGGTGCGCGAGGTGTACCTCGGTCACGAATTTAGATTGTGATCATCCCTGATCGCATAAATCCCGTGACCCAGGTCAGCTTCCCGGCCGTCTCCCAAGCAAAATGCGTGCCGTTGGGCTACCCACGGTCGCTGCCGCGTTATAGGATGCAGGCGATCGTTCATGAATGTCGCCATGAAACCGGGCATCCAGCTTCGCCAATCGCAGACGCTGTCCCTGACGCCGCAACTGCAGCAGGCGATCCGGTTGTTGCAGTTGTCGCAACTGGAACTGGTCGCCGAACTGCGTGAACTGGCGGAAGCCAACCCGCTGATCGACCTCGACGGCATGGACGGCGCGGAAGGCGGCGAAGCCGAGTCCGCCGGCGACGACGCACCCAACGAACCTTCCTCCGACGAGGCGGCCGACGAGCCCGGCGAGGACGTCGAACACTGGGACGAACACTCGCCACAGGTGCAGGAGTGGGCGAAATCCGGCCGCGGTTCCGACGACGACGATGCCGTCGAAGCCCAGGACGCAGCACCGGAAGGCCTGAGCGAACACCTGCAATGGCAGGCCAACCTCAGCGGCTTCGACACCCGCGAACACATCATCGCGATGGCGATCATCGACGCGCTCGACGACGACGGCTACCTGCGCGAAGGTTTGGAGCCGGTGCTCGCGGCCCTGCACGCACTGGAACCCGCAGCCAGCAAGGATGAAGTCGAAGCCGTGCGCTTGCGCGTACAGCATTTCGACCCGACCGGCGTCGCCAGCCTCGACCTCGGCGACTGCCTCGCGGTGCAACTCGAACAGCTCGATCCCGCGACCGAAGGCCGCGAACTGGCGCGGCGCATCGTGGCCAGCGAACTCGACCTGCTGGCCAAGCGCGACTTCGGCAGGCTCGCGAAGAAACTCAACGTGTCCGAGGACGACGCCGCCACCGCGGCGGCGCTGGTCCGCACGCTCGACCCGCGCCCCGGTTCGGCGTTCAGTCCGGCGCCGGCGGAATACATCGCGCCGGACGCCTATGCGATCAAGCTGGGCGGGCGCTGGCGGGTGTCGCTGTCGCCCGATTGCCAACCGCGGCTGGCGATCAACCAGCACTATTGCAACCTGATCGCGCGCGCGCAGCGCGGCGACGCGGCGTGGCTGCGCGGCCAGCTGCAGGAAGCGCGCTGGCTGATGAAAAGCCTGGAAGCACGCGCCGACACCTTGTTCAAGGTGGCCTCGGCGATCGTGCGCACGCAAAGCGCCTTCCTCGACTTCGGCCCGGAGGCGATGAAACCGCTGGTGATGCGTGAACTCGCCGAGGAACTCGGCATGCACGAATCCACGATCTCGCGCGTCACCACGCGCAAGTATTTGCACACGCCGCGCGGCACCTTCGAGTTCAAGCATTTCTTCTCGTCCAGCGTCGCCACCGAGGACGGCGGCAGCGCCTCGGCCACCGCGATCCAGGCCATGATCCGCAAGCTGGTGGACGGCGAGGACCCGCGCAAGCCGCTGTCGGACCAGACCCTCACCGCGGAACTCAACCAGCGCGGCATCCGCGTGGCGCGCCGCACCGTCGCGAAATACCGCGAGCAGATGCGCATTCCAAGCTCGGGCGAACGTCTGCGCGCGCAGTGATGCGACTCCCGTTACCCAGGAACGAAAAGTTCACGGCATTTCAGGCACGCTTGATGCAGCGCAACTCATGCAACGCCATCGGCGGCAAGCTGTTCATGCAACTTTCCATCCCACCCACGATCACAAGGAGTACAGGCGAAAAAACTTCACAACCGGCGTCGCCACGACGCCAGGCCCGCGGATATTCCCGGGCTTCCATCACCACCTGATGCTGAGGAGTCCATCATGCAAATCCAGGTCAGCGGTCACCAGATCGAAATCACCCCGGCCCTGCGCGATTACGTCGATGCGCGCCGCGAACGCCTCGCGCGACGTTTCGATCACCTGACTTCGCTCAACGTGGTGCTGGAGGTGGAGAAGAATCGTCTGGCCAACCGCGCGGAGGCCACGCTGGCCGCGGCCGGCAAGGTTCTGCATGCGGATGCCGTGGATAACGACATGTACGCCGCGATCGACGCGCTGTTCGACAAACTCGATGCCCAGGTCCGCAAGCACAAGGACAAGCGGCGAACGCATGGACGCGACGATATCCGCGACTTGGCGTAGCTTGTGCGATCGTCCGTGATCGCTGCCTCGATTCACGTCGCCGCAGCGATCCGCTTGTCCCCGCCACAGGCACCAGAACGGCCACAAGAGCCGCCATCCATGGCAAAGAGTTCCTTGGCCTGACTTTCCACAACAGCCGCTCCGCGCGTAGCGCCGGAAAGCGCAAGCACGGGTAGATGCTGGCACAATGTTCCCCGCCCATCGTCATGACGGGCGGGGAACGCAGTGAACAAGCTCAGCGCACGCGAACTTTTCGAGGACATCAAGGAACGCATGGCCCTGCGCTGGGTCGCGGGGCGCGACGGCGGCGAGCGCGCGCTGCAAGCCGGCGGCGCCGGGCAGCGGCGTCCGTCCGAGATCGGCTACCTCAACATCATCTATCCCAACAAGCTGCAGATCGTCGGCAGCGAGGAACTGAATTACCTCGACGGCCTCGACTCGCGGCAGCGCTGGGAAACCGTGCAGAAGATCGTCGCGCAGCGGCCGGTCGCGCTGATCGTCACCAAGGACCAGGCTGTTCCCGCCGACCTGCGCGACGCCGCCGAGGAAACCGGCACGCCGCTGTGGGTCAGCGCGCGCCGTGGCCATGACATCCTGACCTTCCTGCAATACAAGCTGGCGCGCGCGCTCGCCCAGCAGATCACCCTGCACGGCGTGTTCATGGAAGTGCATTCGATCGGCGTGCTGATCACCGGCTCGCCCGGCAGCGGCAAGAGCGAGCTGGCGCTGGAACTGATCACCCGCGGCCACCGGCTGGTCGCCGACGACGCGCCGGAATTCACGCTGATCGCGCCCGACGTGATCGACGGCGGCTGCCCCGAGATCCTGCGCGACCTGCTGGAGGTGCGCGGCCTCGGCGTGCTCAACGTGCGCGAGATGTTCGGCCATACCGCGGTCAAGCAGTCCAAGTACCTGCGCCTGATCGTGCACCTGCGCCCCGCCGGCAACGAGCCCGAGGACGCGATGGTGCGCCTGACCGGCGACATCGGCGTGCGCGAGGTACTGGACGTCAAGGTGCCGCAGATCACGATCCCGGTCGCGCCCGGCCGCAACCTCGCGGTGCTGGTCGAAGCCGCCGTGCGCAGCCACATGCTGAAATCGCAGGGCATCGACCAGGCCCGCACCTTCATGGACCGCCAGGCCGCGCGCCTGCAACGCCAACCAGGTTGATGCCATGTCCGACACGCCAGCTACTCCGCACACACCGTCCGTCCTCACCGTGGTCCTGAGCGGGCTTTCCGGCGCCGGCAAGACCGTGGCGCTGCGCGCGTTCGAGGACCTCGGTTTCTATTGCGTCGACAACCTCCCCACCGGGCTGCTGCCCTCGCTGTACCGCGCGCTCACCGACGGCGGGCGCGGCACGCTGCCGGGGATCGCGGTGGGCGTGGACGTGCGCAACCAGGGCGACCTCGAACGCATGCCGGAAGCACTGTCGAAGCTCGCCGAAGCCGGCGCCGATGCCGAGCTGGTATTCCTCGATTCCAGCGATGCGGTGCTGCTGAAACGCTACGCCTACTCGCGCCGCCGCCACCCTTTGTCCGAGGACGGCCGCTCGCTGATCGACGCGCTGGCCGAGGAACGCCGCCGCCTGCGCCCGCTGCGCGCGATCGCCAACCGTTCCATCGACACCAGCGACACCAACGTCCACCAGTTGCGTCGCCTCATCGCCACCCAATACGGCGCGGCCACCGAAGGCCTGACCCTGATGTTCGAGTCGTTCGCCTACGGGCGTGGCCTGCCGGCCGACTGCGACTTCGTGTTCGATGCCCGCTGCCTGCCGAACCCGCATTGGGACGCGCGTCTGCGGCCGTTTTCCGGGCAGGACGCGCCGGTTCGCGAATTCCTGGACGGACAGGAGCTGGTGGTACAATATCTGGCCGATGTCCGACGTTTCCTGGACGCGTGGCTGCCACGCTTCGAAAGTGAAGGCAAGGGTTACCTGACCGTCGCCATCGGCTGCACCGGCGGCCGGCATCGTTCCGTCTATCTGGCGGAACGCCTTGCCGAGCATTACCGGGCCGGCCGCGAGCAGGTGCTCACCTTCCACCGCGAACTGGAATAGTCCGGGCGCGTCTTTGGTTTGAATCTTGCAGGACTCCGGCGACAGCTTCGCCGACTTCCACCATGACAACCGCTTCCGCACTCCCGAACGCCGAACCCTCTCCGGCGGCGGGCATCCTGCTGCTGACCCACGAGGAGATCGGCCACGCGCTGATCAGCGCGGCCAAGCACGTGCTGCCGCGCCTGCCCTGCCAACTCGACACGCTGGAAGTCGGCAGCAACGATGACCCCAACGCCATGCTGTCCGCCGCGGCCCGTGCCGCGCGCGCGCTCGACCATGGCGGCGGCGTGCTGGTGCTGTCCGACCTGTACGGCTCGACCCCCTGCAACATCGCCAACAAGCTGGCCGGCCTGGGCGTGCACGCGCGCTGCGTGTCCGGCCTCAACCTGCCGATGCTGCTGCGCGTGCTCAACTACCCCGACAAGCCGCTCGACGAACTCGCCGAAGTCGCCGCCAGCGGCGGCAGGGGCGGGATCTGCATCGACAAGGTGTGAACAGCCGGGAATCGTCAATCGGGAATAGGGAATCGCAAAAGCGCTTGCCGCGTTCCCGTCGAACGACTCCCGGTTGTCGGCACCCGATCCCCCATTCCCGATTCCCGATTCCCCATTCCCGGGTTTTGGTAACGTAGCGGGATGCCCGCACTTCCCTCCCGGAACGCCCCGATGCTCGAAAAGGAAATCGTGGTCAGCAACAAGCTCGGCCTGCACGCGCGCGCCTCGGCGAAACTGGTGCAACTGGTGCAGCAGTTCAAGGCGACGGTGTGGCTGGTCAGCGAAGGCCGCGAAGTCAACGCCAAGAGCATCATGGGCGTGATGATGCTGGCGGCCGGCATCGGCACGCCGTTGACGCTGCGCGCCGAAGGGCCCGACGAGGCGCAGGCGCTGGACGCGGTCGCGGCGCTGTTCGACCGCAAGTTCGACGAGGGCGCATGAGGCGCGTCTTCAAGGGCAACCCCGCCGCGCCGGGCATGGCGCTGGGGCGCGTGCGGCTGGAACGGCCGGCACGTTTCAGCATCGACAACACGCCGCTTCCGGACGAGCAGGTCGAAGCCGAGGTCGCCCGGCTGGAACACGCCTTCGCGGCGGCGCGCGAAGACATGGCCGAACTCAAGCGCAAGCTGCACGGCGCGCTCGCGCGCGAGGTCGGCGAGTTCATCGACGCGCACGCGCAACTGCTGGACGATCCCGACCTGATCGAAGGCCTGCGCGCGATGATCCGCAAGGGCCACTACCGCGCCGCCGCGGCGTTGAAGGCGCAGCGCGACCGCCTGGTCGCGGTGTTCGACGACATGGACGATCCCTACCTGCGCAGCCGCGGCGAGGACGTCGACCACGTGATCGCGCGCGTGCAAAGCGCGCTGGCGCGCCAGGCCAGCAGCGAGGAGAAGAAGATCGCGACGCGCGTGGGCGAAATCCTGGTCACCGAAAGCGTGGCGCCGGGCGAACTCGCGCACCTGGCCAGCCACGGCATCCTCGCGGTGGTGGCCGGTTCCGGCAGTCCGTATTCGCACAGCGCGATCCTCGCGCGCAGCCTGCACCTGCCGATGCTGGTCAACGTCGGCGGCGTGCTGGAAGACCTGCGCGACGGCGACCTCGCACTGGTGGACGGCGTGCGCGGCGAGATCGTGGTGCATCCCGCCGCCCAGGACCTCGCGCAGTACCGCAACTGGCAGCGCGAGGCGCTGCGCGAAGGCCAGCGGCTCGCGCAACTGGCCCGCGCCGAGACGCGCACCCGCGACGGCCGCGCGCTGCGCCTGTTCGCCAACGCCGAACGTCCCGAGGACATCGAACGCGCGCGCCACCTCGGCGTCGCCGGCATCGGCCTGTACCGCACCGAGTTCCTGTTCCTCGCGCACGACGGTTTGCCAAGCGAGGACGAACAGTTCGCCGCGTACCGCGATGCCGTGCTCGGCGCGGGCGGCCTGCCCGTCACCATCCGCACCCTCGACCTCGGCGCCGACAAGGCCGACGCCGCGGGCCTGGTGATGGAAGCCGAGCCGAATCCCGCGCTGGGCGTGCGCGGCATACGCCTGTCGCTGCAGCAGATCGACGTGTTCGTGACGCAACTTCGCGCGATCCTGCGCGCGAGTTGCTACGGCCCCGCGCGCATCCTGGTGCCGATGATCACCGACGTCGCGGAACTCGAGGAAGTGCGTCGGCTGATCGACGAATGCGCGCGCGACCTGCGCACCGCCGGCCACGAAATTCCCGACCAGTTCGAACTCGGCGCGATGATCGAGGTGCCGGCGGCCGCGATCAACGTGCGCGCGCTGCTGGAGGCCGCGGATTTCCTCGCGATCGGCAGCAACGACCTCACCCAGTACGTGCTGGCGGCCGACCGCAACAACGACCAGCTCGGAAAACTCTACCGCCCCGCGCACCCGGCGGTGCTGCGCATGCTGTCGTGGGTGATCGGCAACGCGCGCCGCGCCGGCAAGCCGGTGTGCCTGTGCGGCGAGATCGCGGGCGACCCGGCGTTCGCGCCGGTGCTGGTCGCGCTCGGCCTCGAAGACTTCAGCATGGCGGCCGACCGCATCCTGACCCAGCGCGACGCACTGTCGCATTGCGACCGCAAGACGCTGCGCGCACTGGCGCCGCGCCTGCTGCGCGCACGCGACAATGACGAGATCGCAGCGCTGCTGCAATCCGCGCAGGCATCCGCCTGAGCGCCGTACCGGCGGCGCGTTCCGCATCGCGTTTATCATCGGCACCCATCGACCACGGAGACACGCCATGTCACGCCGACCGCTCTGCGCCGCCCTCGTCGCGCTGCTCGCCGCACCCGCCGCGTTCGCCGCCACCAGCCTGACGATCTACCACGCCGACAACGATGCGCTGTTTTCCGGCGATTCGCGGGGAACCCTGAACTCCGGCCACGCGCTGGTGCGTGAGCAACGCTCGCTCAGCCTTGCCGGAGGAAACCAGCAACTCCGCATCGGCGGATTGCCCGCAACGCTCGATCCGGAAGCGATCATGGTCGGATTTGGCGCGGGTTCGGCCGTCACGGTGCTTGGGCAGCGGGTTCTGCTCGGCGGCGTCGGCGGCGAAGCGGTCGGACGCCAGGTCACCGTGCACGGAATCGGTGGTGCCAGTGGCGGCGGCGACCTCACTGGCGAACTGGTGATGGCCACCAAAAACGGTCAACTCATTCGTACCCAGGACGGCAACCTGCACCTGATACACCAATATGAGTCCATGACGATGCCGGGAGACGCCTACTCGCACGGCAGCACACTGTTGCTGGACATCGACGCGAAATCCGCGGGCAACCGCGATGCGCACCTGACCTACACCACCTCGGGCCTCGGCTGGCGCGCGGCGTACACGGCGACGCTTGAAGCCGGCAGCGCATGCCGGATGCAGTTCAAACCGGAAGCCAGCATCGCCAACCGCAGCGGCCGCGATTACGACGGCACGACGATCAAACTGGTCGCGGGCCAGCCCAATCTCGGCAACCTGGTGCGCATGTACAGCGTGGCCGCGCCGGCGCCGATGGCGGCTTCCGAACGCGCGATGCCGCAGCAGGCCTCGCTCGGCGATTACCGCAGCTTCACGCCGGCAGGAGCGGTGAACCTGCCCAACGGCACGGTCACGCTGACGCCGCTGTATCCGGCGCAATCGCTTTCCTGCCAGCGCGAGTACGTCATCGAAGACGGCGGCGCGTACTTTCCGCCGAAGCCGAACACCAACGACTACGGCGCGCAGGATTACCAGGATCGCGCAATCGCGAGCACGCTCTCCTTCACCGCGCCCGACGCGCTGCCCGCCGGCACCCTGCGCGCATGGATCACCGACCGCGATGGCGCGCCGGCGCTGCTGGGCGAAGGCGCGGTCGCCGACACACCCAAAGGTCAGAAAGTTTCGGTGCAACTCGGGGAAAGCTTCGACCTGCGCGCCAGCCGCGAACGCACCGCGTTCCACGTCGATGCCAAGGCGCACACCATGAGCGAGTCATACAGGATCACGCTGACCAACGGCGGCGATGCCGCGCGCACGGTGACGGTGCGCGAGCATCCCAACCGCTGGCGCGAGTGGACCATCACCTCGTCCAGCATCAAGCCGTCCAAACAGACACCGCAGTTGCTGGAATTCGCGGTGCCGGTTCCGGCCAACGGCAACGCGACGCTGACGTACACGGTGCAGTACACGTGGACCGCAAAAGACCTGTAGGAGCGCGCCACGCGCGCGACTCGGGACCCGGAAGAACCAAACAACGTCGTCATTCCGGGGCCGACCGCAGGTCGGAACCCGGAATCGGTTTTCGGGGCCTATGAAAGCTCCGGCAAATTCGATTTGCGCGGGATGACCCACAGAGGGAAGTACGCATGCTGGAAACCATCGAACACGACCACCGCATCCGCGAACTGCGCCTCGCACGACCGCCCGTCAATGCGCTGAACCCGGAACTGATCGCGACACTGAAGCAAGCCATCGAACGCGCGCCCGGTGACGGCGCCGAGGCGCTGGTGCTTTCAGGTTCGCCGGGCCTGTTCTCGGCCGGACTCGACATCCCCATGCTGCTGCAGCTCGACCGCAACGCGATGCGCGCGTTCTGGAACGACTTCTTCGGCGTGTGCGGCGCGCTCGCGCGCTCGCCGATTCCCGTCGCCGCCGCGGTCACCGGCCACAGCCCCGCCGGCGGCGCGGTGCTCGCGATCTTCTGCGACTGGCGGGTGATGGCGCGCGGCGAATACCGGATCGGACTCAACGAAGTGCAGGTCGGCCTGGTCGTGCCCGACTGCATCCAAGCGGCCATGCGCCGGCTGGTCGGACCGTACCGCGCCGAACGCCTGCTGATCGCGGGCGCGATGCTGGACGCCGAAGCCGCGCTGGCCGCGGGAATGGTCGACGAACTGACCGACGTCGATCACGTCGTGACGCGTGCGCTTGCGTGGCTGGCGCCCCTGCTGCAACTGCCGCGCCACGCGATGCTCGCGACGCGCGCGATGGCGCGCACCGACCTCGCTGTGCTATTCGCCGAACCCGACTGCCTGCCGGTCGAGGATTTCCTCGACGGCTGGTTCGCACCCGAAACGCAAGCGACCCTGCACGCGCTGGTCGAACGCCTGCGCAGCAAGAAACCGGCCTAGGACTCCGCCGAACGCGCCGGCCGCGCCGCCCCGTTGCCCCACGCGCGCGTCGCCGCCGCGGGCGCCCCATACCGGGCTTCGATCGCGCTGCGGAATTCCCGACAATCGACCAGGTTGTCGCGCAGCCACGCCAGACCCTGCGGCCCGAACAGCACGTGCGCTTTGCCGTGCACACGCCACACCAGCGACCGCATTCGCCTTCCCCGGCTCGTCGGCAAGGATGACCCGCACGGTTATTTCCTGTGCCTCCAACGGAAGCGGTTTTTTGACTCCGGCTGCTGCCAAGTGCGCGGCGCGCGCCTTCAGCCACGCGCCGTCGGAGCGAACTCGCGGACCATTTGCGTCATGGTGCGCGCGACGCAGGCAGCGTCGCAGCGGCCGGCGAGGAAGCCCGAACCGCAGGTCATCAGTTCCTCCAGGACGTTCTGCAACTGGCGCGCCTGATCGTCATGCGGCATGCCATCGCCACCCGCGGCGCGCTCCTTCGCGACATAGTCGCGCACCGCGCCGACCATCGTGTTGGCCATGTGGTGGGCATCCACGTCGCCGCGCAGGAAGCCCGGCCCGACCGCCACGGCCTTGTCGATGGCCGCGCGCATCCGGTCCGCCTGGGTTGTCGCGGCCGTGTGTTGTTCGATTCGATCCGTATTCATCGCGCACTCCTTGTCGCACTTGCAATGCGCCATTATGCGCCGCGGCGCGGGATCCGTGAGGATGATGCCCGTCAATGCGCGCCCGGTGCGGGACCATGCGCGCGACCGATGAACGGCGGCTTGGCCAGCCACACCACCGCTATCAGCAGGAAGAACCCGATCCCGAGCCCATCGAACAGGTGGTTGAAGGAAATCTGCATGCTCTGCTGCGTGATCACGCCGTTGATGCCTGCCGCGTAGTGCTGGAGCGAACCGCCCATCGCGGCCACGTTCTGGCGGACCTGGGGATTGAACGGGTTGATGTGCTCGGCGAGGTTGGCGTGGCTGACCACGCCGCCGCGCAGCCACAGGTAGGTGACGATGGACACCGCGAAGCTCGCGCCCACCGTGCGCAGGAAGGTGGCGGAGCCGGAACCTTCCGCGATTTCCTGCCCTTCCAGATCCGACAGCAGGATAGTGAGGATCGGCATGAAGAACAGCGCGATGCCGAGGCCCAGCATCAGCTCCGTCAGCGCCACGGCCCAGAAGTCGACTTCGGTGTTGAAGCTGCCGAAGCGGAAGCAGATGAAGCCCATCACCGCGAACGAGAACGCGGTCAGCCAGCGCAGGTCGAACTTGTGCGCGTATTTGCCGACCCAGAATGTCATGAGGATCGGGATCACGCCGATCGGCGCGGCCGCGAGGCCCGACCACAGCGCGGTGTAGCCGAGCACGTTCTGCAGCCACAGCGGCAGCAGCAGCGAGATCGAGAAGAACAGCGCGAAGGCGAGGATCAGCGCCAGCGTGCCCGCGGCGAAATTGCGGTGCCGGAACAGGCGCAGGTCCACCAGCGGTTCGTCGTCGGTCAGCTCCCAGATCACCCACACCGACAGCGAGATCGCCGCGATGATGGCCAGGGTGACGATGGTGGTGGAATGGAACCAGTCGAGGTCGTTGCCCTTGTCCAGCAGGATCTGCAGCGAACCGACGCCGAGGATCAACGTGACGACGCCCACCCAGTCGATTCGCGCGTGGCGCAACTGCTCGACGCGCTTGCCCATCTGCACCGCGACGAGGCTGCAGGCGATGGCGCCGATCGGCACGTTGATGAAGAAGATCCAGCGCCACGAATACGAATCGGTGATCCAGCCGCCCGCGACCGGCCCGACGATGGGCGCCACCACCGTGATCATCGCGATGATCGCCAGCGCCATGCCGCGCTTGTCGCGCGGATAGATCGACACCATCAGGCTTTGCGTGATCGGATACATCGGCCCGCACACCGAGCCCTGCAGCGCGCGGAACAGCACCAGCATCGACAGGCTGGTGGCGAAACCGCAGGCCAGCGAGAACAGCGAGAACAGCAGCACCGCCCACACGAACACCTTCACTTCGCCGAAGCGGCGGGAAAGAAATCCCGTCATCGGCAGCGTGATCGCCTGCGCGACGGTGAACGAGGTGATGACCCACGTCGATTGGTCCTGGCTTGCGCCGAGGTTGCCGGCGATGGTCGGCAGCGACACGTTGGCGATGGTCATGTCCAGCACCTGCATGAAGGTGCCGAGCGACAGCCCGATCGTCGCCAGCGACAGGCTGGCGGGACGGAATTCGCCGAAGGCTTGCGTTGCAGCGGAAGCGTTTGAAGCCATCGACTACCTCACTCCATTTCTATTTCGATGGATGAATATCAACTCGTCGTCCCCGCGAAGGCGGGGACCCAGCGACTTTCAGTAGCACACCGCAAAGGCACTGGATTCCCGCCTGCGCGGGAATGACGGCATTCCGAGGCGGTTTGGGGTTTGAACGTCGTGCAAAAAATCACCAACGAAGTGGAAATGGAATCAATGCCCCGAGGTTGCTGCCGGACCGGCCTTGTTGATGAACGGCGGCTTGGCCAGCCATACCACCGCGACCAGCGCCAGGAAGATGAAGCCGAGCGCATCGAAAAGATGGTTGAAGGAAATCTGCATGGCCTGCTGGCTGATCACGCCGTTGATCTCCGCGGCGTAGGTTTGGAGGTGGCCGCCCATCGCCGCGATGCCGTCGCGCACGTCCTCGCTGTAGGCGTTGATGTGTTCGGTGAGGTTGGCGTGGTTGAGCACGCCGCCGCGCGTCCAGATGTAGGTGGTGATCGAGGCCGAGAAGCTGCCGCCGACCGATCGCAGGAAGGTCGCGACGCCCGAACCCTCCGCGACTTCCGGGCCTTCCAGGTCCGACAGCAGGATGGTCAGGATCGGCATGAAGAACAGCGCGACGCCGAGGCCCTGCAGCAGTTGCGCCATCGCCACGTGGTAGAAGTCCACCTCGGTGGTGAAGCGGCCGCGGATGAAACACGTCAGCCCCATCACGATGAACGCCAGCGCGGCCAGCCAGCGCAGGTCGAACTTGTGCGCGTACTTCCCGACCCAGAAGGTCATCAGCACCGGGATGATCCCGATCGGCGCGGTCGCGAGGCCGGCCCAGATCGAGGTGTAGCCGATCGTGTTCTGCAGCCACAGCGGCACCAGCAGGCCGATCGAGAAGAACGCCGCGTAGGCCAGCACCAGCGCCAGCGTGCCGGCCGCGAAGTTGCGGTGCCGGAACAGGCGCAGGTCCACGATCGGCTCGTCATCGGTCAATTCCCAGATCAGGAACACCACCAGTGAAACCGCGGACACGATCGCGAGGCCGACGATGGTGTGGGAATGGAACCAGTCGAGTTCGTTGCCCTTGTCCAGCAGCACCTGCAGCGAGCCGACGCCGAAGATCAGCGTGACCAGGCCGACCCAGTCGATCCGCGCGCGCCGCAACTGTTCCACGCGCTGGCCGAGTTGGCCCGCCACCACCGCGCTCGCAAATACGCCGATCGGCACGTTGATGAAGAAAATCCATTCCCACGAATAGGTTTCGGTGATCCAGCCGCCCAGCACCGGCCCCGCGATCGGCGCCACCACCGTCACCATTCCCAGGATCGCCAGCGCCATCCCGCGCTTGTCGCGCGGATAGATCGACACCATCAGGCTCTGCGTGATCGGATACATCGGGCCCGCGACCGCGCCCTGCAGCGCACGGAACAGCACCAGTTCGTCCATGCTGGTGGCGAAGCCGCAGGCCAGCGAACACAGCGAGAACAGCGCGGTCGCCCACACGAACAGCTTCACTTCGCCGAAGCGGCGCGACAGGAATCCGGTGAGCGGCAAGGCGATCGCGTTCGCGACCGCGAACGAGGTGATCACCCAGGTCGACTGGGTGAGGCTGGCGCCGAGGTTGCCCGCGATCGTCGGCAACGACACGTTGGCAATGGTGATGTCCAGCACCTGCATGAAGGTCGCCAGCGACAGGCCGATCGTCGCCAGCGGCAGACTCGCGGGCCGGAATTCGCCGAAAGGGCCGGCCGTCGCGGTGGTTGCAGTGGATGCCATGGATGTCTGCGGTATCGGCCGGAGCCGCTTTTGTGAGAAGTCAGTCCAGGGAGCTCTTGGCCACGGATGGCGGCTCTATGGACGTTCTGGTGCTGGTGAACCGGACAAGGGTTTCAGCGCCGATACGTCGAACGAAGCAGCGATCACGGACGATCGCATATCAATGTCTTGCTACATGCGCCCCGCCCGACTGCGGCCCGCTGTTGTCGCGGATGATCTTCGCGATCAGCAGGTTCGCCTCGGCGCGATCGTGCGCGTAGACGTCGGTGCTGAACACGGGTTCCTGCGGCGACTGCTGCGACAGCATCGGACCCTTCTGGTCGTGCAGGTTCACGGACACGTCCATCGACAAGCCGATCCGCAGCGGATGCTGGTCGAGTTCCTTGCCGTCGAGCGCGATCCGGACCGGCAGGCGCTGCACGATCTTGATCCAGTTGCCCGACGCATTCTGCGCGGGCAGCAGCGAGAATGCGCTGCCGGTGCCGATGCCCAGTCCCGCGACATGGCCGTGGTAGATCACCGAACCGCCATACAGGTCGGAGGTCAGCGTCACCGGCTGGCCGATCCGCATGTGTTCGAGCTGGGTTTCCTTGAAGTTCGCGTCCACCCACACCTGGTGCAGCGGCACCACCGCCATCAGCGGCGTGCCGGGTTGCACGCGCTGGCCGACCTGCACGGTGCGCTTGGCGACGTAACCCGACACCGGCGCGACCAGCGTGGTGCGCTGGTCGTTCAACCACGCCGCGCGCACTTTCGCCGCTGCGGCTTTCACGTCGGGATGGGTGGCGATCTCGGTGTCCGAAACCAGCGCGTCGGTGGTGGCGAGTTGCGCCTCGGCCGCGGCCAGCGCGCTTTGCGCGGTGGTCAGCGCATCGCGCGCGTGCGCCAGTTCCTCGGCGGAAATCGCACCCGACGCGGCAAGGCCCTTGCGGCGCTGGTAGTCGGCCTGGGCCTGCCTGACCACCGCTTCGCGCGCGGCGACGTCGGCCCTGGACGTGTGCACGGTGCTGTACAGGCCGCGCACCTTGCGCACGGTCTGCGCCAGCGCGGCCTCAGCTTGCGCCAGCGCGACGTCGGCATCCGACGGATCCAGTTTCACCAGCGGCTGGCCTTCGCGCACGTAGTCGTTGTCGTCGGCGCCGATGCTGATCACCGTGCCCGGCACCTGCGGCGTGATCTGCACCACGTTGCCGTCGACGTACGCGTCGTCGGTGCCTTCATACCAGCGCCCCACCAGGAAGTGATAGAGCGTCCAGGCGATCGCGACCACCACGATGACACCGACCAGGCCGCGCAGCATCAGGCGGCGCTTGCGCAAGCGCTTGCGCTTCAGCAGTTCGGCGGCGTCGTCTTCGGAGACGGGATGGGGATTGATGGGCGAAGTCATCGGATTGCCTTGGGTTCGGATGGGGTGTCATGCGCGGCCGCCAGCGACGGGGCGTCCCGGGCAGGCTCGAAGCCGCCGCCCAGCGCCTCGTTCAACATGGCCCACGCGTTGCTGCGGCGGGTTTGCAGGGCCGCGAGCTGCTGCTCGGCGGCGATCAGTTCCTGGCGCACGCTGAGCGCTTCGAGGAAGTTGCCGACGCCGGCGCGGTAACGCTGCATCGCGAGTTTGTACGCGTTGTCCGCGCTGGCGCGCGCGGATTCGGCGTCGCGCACCTGCGCATCCAGCGAGCGCAGGTCGTCGACCTGGGCCGCAACCTGGTTGACCGCGTGCACCAGCGTCTGGTTGTACTGCGCCACCGCGATGTCGCGCGCGGCGTCCTTGCCCGCGAGGTTGGCGCGCAATGCGCCGCCTTCGAAAATCGGCAGGCTCAGCGCGGGCGAGATCGTGTAGAAGCGGTTGGTGAGCGAGAACAGGTCTAGTGACGAGGGTGCGATCAATCCCGCCAGCGAACTGATGCCGAGGTTGGGCAGGAACTTCGCCTTCGCGGCCTTGATGTCCTGGCTCGCGGCCTCGACCCGCCAGCGCGCGGCCACCACGTCGGGACGCCGGCCCAGCAGGTCGGCCGGCAGGTCGCTCGGCAGCGCCAGCGCCGGCAGCGCGGGCGACGCCGGACGCGCGATCGACAACGCGCGGTCCGGTCCCCGGCCCAGCAATGCCGCCAGCACCAGCCCGCTCGTGTGCACCGCATTGTCGGCGGCTTCGAGGTGCGCACGGTCACTGGCGGTTTCGCCTTCGATCCGCGCCAGCGAGAACTTGCTGTCGATGCCGCTGGCGACGCGCTTGCGGGTGAGCGCGAGGAAGTCCTCCGCGCGTTGCAGCTCGGCTTGCGCGAGGTCGCGCTGCGCATAGGCGCCGGCCAGATCGAAATACGCCTGCACCACGTCCGCGGAAAGTTTCATCCGTGCGGCCTGCGCGTCGATCTCCGCGGCGCGCGCGTTGCCGACCGCGGCCTGCCACGCGGCGCGCTTGCCGCCCCACAGGTCGAGGTCCCATTTGAAGCTCAGGTAACCGTACTTGATGACGCCGAAGTGGCCCGAGGCCAGCGGCGGCAGCAACGGCGGCACGCGCGCACCGGCCACGGCAGCGCCGCCGTTCAAGGTCGGCTTGCGGGCCGCATCGGCGGCCCCGGCGGCGGCCAGCGCCGCGCGCACCCGCGCATCCGCCAGCGCCATGTCGGGATTGCCGGCCAGCGCTTCGTCGACCAGCTTGTCGAGCTGCGGATCGCCGATCGTCTTCCACCAATCCGATCGCGGCCACGCCGCGGCGTCCAGCTTCACGCCGGCGAGGCTGCGCTCGGCGTGCAAACTCGCCGGATCATTGGCGACCGCGGTCGAGCGCAAGCCACCCGTACCGGCGCAACCGGCCAGCAACGCGGTGGCGAGAACCGCGGCGGCGACGGCGCCGCGATGTGGAGCGATGTTGTGTGGCATGGTGTCGTGGTCTTTCGGGAAACAGGTGCCCGTCTCCGACGCCGCTGATGAATGAACGGAAAATGGCCGGAACGGGTGAAGCGAGGCACTCCGGAATCGATGCAACGTTGTTTTCCTTCATGACGCCGGGACGGCCGGGATTTCGACGTCCTCCGTGTTCATCCCCGATCGGCTTGCATGCGTTCCAGCACCCGGCTCAGCACGCCCTGCAGTTGTTCACGTTCGCGGGCCGTGGTGCAGCCGAAGGTGCGACTGGCCACGGCATCGCA
Source organism: Rhodanobacteraceae bacterium (assembly GCA_030123585.1). Classification (NCBI taxonomy): domain Bacteria; kingdom Pseudomonadati; phylum Pseudomonadota; class Gammaproteobacteria; order Lysobacterales; family Rhodanobacteraceae; species Rhodanobacteraceae bacterium. Next base: position 3,243,522 of record CP126120.1, on the reverse strand, counting down.
GTAACCGGCCACGCGCTTGCGCAAGGCCCTGCCCTGCGCGGTCAGCTCCAGCCGCAGCGCGCGGCGGTCATCGGGATCGGGCACGCGTTTCAGATAACCGTTCTGCTCCAGCTTGTCCAGCAGCCGGGTGAGCGCGCCGGGGTTGTAGTGCAGCGCGCGCGCCAGTTCCACCGGCGTCATCCGGTCCTCCTGACCCAGCAGTTTGAGCGCGAGGAACTGGGTGAAGTTGAGATCGACGCCCTGCCGCCCCATCTCCTGTTCGACCGCATACACGAATTCCGCGCGAATGCGTCCGACCAGCCGGCAAAGCTGGAACGAGCGGTCGGATGATTCAGCTTCGCGATTCATGCCGAGGATTATACTGTCAAGGCAATTATATCGAAGGCAAGCAGAACGGCCCGTTCCGTCCGGGTCACCCGCAGAAGGAGCAAGCCATGAAGAACTTCAAACTCGGTCTGGTCGCGGCGGCGTGCCTCGCGACCTGCGCGCCCGCGCTGGCCGCGGGCTTCGACATCGCGGCCGGACCCAGCGTGACGTCATCCGAACGCGCGACCGGCGCGGTGTTCGCCAGCGTGTTCGGCGACCGCCCCTTCGACAACCGCATCCACTTCGAGCCGATCGGCACGCTCGGCTGGGTGAATTCGCGCAACACCCGGGTGGACGATTTGAATCACGAGGCGTTCCTCGCGGGCGGCGGCGTGCGCATCGTTTCCGCCGACCACCACTGGTTCGTCAGCGAGCAACTGGCCGCGACCAGCACCCGCACCGACGCGCTGTCCAGCCGCTTCGAGTTCATGACCACCGGCGGCTGGGAAGACGGACACTTCGTGGTGATGCTGCGGCACGTCTCCAACGCACACCTGCTGGGCGGCGGCAAGAACCTGGGCGAGACGATGCTGCTTGCGGGCGTCAGGTTTTAGTCGCTTTTCGCCTTAGGCCGGGTCGGATCACTGCTGCCAAGCGCGTCCCGCGCTCGCCAAGCAGAGTTGTAGGGCGGGAGTAGCGCAGCGTATCCCGCCGATTCGCCTGCTTCACGCAGGCGGGATACGCCGCTGCGCGGCTACTCCCGCCCCACAAAGCTCAATCGCCGGTTGCAATGAGACGAGACGGATCGCTGATCCACCCGCTCCACGACGGCGCGAACAGGCGCGAGCCGTGCAAGCCGGCCGCTTCCATCGCCAGCAGGTTGTGGCAGGCGGTCACGCCGGAACCGCACATGTGGATCACGTCGCGGGGATCGCGGCCGTCCAGCACGCGCGCGAATTCATCGCGCAATGCGCCGGGCGGCTTGAAGCGTCCGTCCGCCTGCAGGTTTTCGGAAAACGGCCGGTTGCGTGCGCCCGGCACGTGCCCGCCGACGCGATCGAGCGGTTCCTCCTCGCCGCGGAAACGCGGTGCTGCACGCGCGTCCAGCATCAGCGTGGGCGCGCGCGCGCGCAACCGCTCGAGTTCGGGGTAATACACCACCGCGTGGGTGTCGATGGCGAGTGCGATGGGTGGCGACGCCCGTTTCGTCACGGCCGCGCCCGATTCCACCGGCAAGCCTGCCGCCCGCCACGCGCCCCAGCCGCCGTCCAGCACCTGCGCCTCGATGCCTGCGGTGCGCAGCATCCACCACGCGCGCGCCGCGGCCAGCGCACCGCCAGCGTCGTCGTAAACCACCACGCGCATGCCGCGCCGCCAGCCCCAGCGCGACAGGCTGCGCGCGAACACCGGCACGTCCGGCAGCGGATGGCGGCCGAGGCCTTGTTTCGACAAGTCCGACAGATCGCGGTCGAGGCTCGCGTACACCGCGCCGGGAATGTGCGCATCCAGGTAATCGCTCTCGCCCTTGCCCGGATCGGCGAGCGCGAAGCGGCAATCGAGGATCAACACGGACTTCGGCGGCAACGCCGCAAGGTCTTTGGCTTCGATCAAGACAGCGTGTGCATTCATGTCAGCTTTCCCATCCTTCGCAGCAAATTCACCAGCATCGACGCCGTCGCGCCCCAGATGCGCGGCTCGACGCCGGCGTACTCATCCACCTTGCGGGTTCCCCACGGCGAATGGTAGTCCACGTGGCGGACGTTGCCGGGATCGAGCAGGAACGCGAGCGGCACCTCGAACAGTTTCGCGACTTCGCCCGGTTGCGGCGCCAGCACCGCATCCGCCGCCAACCGCGCGACCACCGGCGTCACGCTGAAACCGCTCACGGTTTCGAGGCGATCGAGGTAACCCAGCGGCTCGACTGCTGCCGGATCCAGCGCGATTTCCTCGCGGCTTTCGCGCAACGCCGTGGCGATCGCGCCGGCGTCGTTCCGGTCCGAACGGCCGCCGGGAAAACTCACCTGCCCCGCATGCCGCACGAGGTCGTCGCGCCGCAGCGTGAACACCACGCGCGGCTCCGGCGTGGCGCGGATCGCCATCAAAACCGCGGCATCGGCGCGCGGACCGTCGCCGATCCAATCGGCCAGGTCATCGTGGTTCCAGCCGCGCGGGCCGGGCGGCGCATCCAGCGGATGCAGCGCGCGCGTCACCGCATCGAACCAGTCGGTCATGGCCGCGCCGGCGGACGCAACGGCTGCACCTCGCGCATCCAGCGCCGGCGCTCGACGTCGCTCATCGCGCTCCAGCCGGCGATCTCGGACAGCGTGCGCCGGCAGCCTTCGCACAATCCACGCGCGTCCATCCGGCAGATGCCCACGCAGGGACTGACCGGCGCGGCGTGTTGCGGGCACGATGATTCGGGTTGCATGCGACTAGCGTAGCGCACGCGCGTCGATTGCGACCGTGAACCTTGCACAATCCACCCGTGCGCGGCACGGACGTTTCCGCCACAGGGCGGCAGCGATCGCGCCTACGGCTTGACGTCGAGCAGGTGCAGGTCGAACACCAGCGCCTCGTTGGGGCCGATGCGTGGCAGATCGCCGCGTATCCCGTACGCCTGGTCGGGTGGAACGAATACCTGCCAATGGTCGCCCACGTGCATCCGCGTAATCACGTCACGCCAGCCGGGGATCATGTGATCGACAGGGAAGACCACAGGCTTGCCGAGGTCTTCGGTGCTGTTGAACACCGTGCCGTCCAGAAACGCGCCGCTGAACTGCAGCGTCACTTCGCTGTTGATGGTCGGACTCTTGCCGCCGCTGCCGCTGTCGAGCACCTTGTACTGCACGCCCGACGGCAGGGTGACCACACCCGGTTTCTTCCTGTTCTCGGCGAAGAATTCGCGCGCCTTCTGCAGGTTCGCGGCCGCCAGTTTTTCGTAGGCGGCGCGCGCCTCGGCGATCATCTGCTGCTGCATCGCCTGGATCACCTGCTGCATCGCCTGCGGCGAATACTCGGGTTTCTTGCGCGAGTAGCCGTCCTGCACGCCGCGCAGCACCGTCGCGATGTCGACGTCCGGTTTGCGACGGCCCAGGTCGAGGCCGGCCTCGTAACCGAGCGCGTAGGAAAGTTCGGCACGGTTGTTCGCAGCGGGCGCGGCCGACGTTCTGGGAGGTTGCGCGACGGCGCGCGCGAGCGGCCACAGCGTGCCCGCCGCCAGCACCATCACGATGACGATCCTGTTCATGCCCGTTTTTCAACCATTGCGGTCTAATCCGTTGCCGTCCGATCCACTACCGCCGCGGACACGCCCGTGCCCGCCTTGCGCCATCCGAAACCGGAATCCCATGCTTTGAGCACGGCGACCCCGAAAGGTTCCTCATGTTATAGGGGTTGCCGGTACTTCAACTCGCCCGCCGCGACCCGCAAATCCAGCCGGTTTTCGGGGGGCGCCAGCGGACAGGTCGCGTAGGGCGTGAACGCGCACGGCGGGTTGTAGGCCCGGTTGAAGTCCAGCACGATCCTGCCGTCGCGCGGCATGTCGGCATACAGGAAGCGCGCGGCGCCGTAGGTTTCCTTGCCGGAGGTGCGGTCGGCGAAGATCAGGAACAACTGGGTGTCGCCGGGCACTTCGATGACCGGATACAGCTCGAATCTCCGACCCTCCCGCTCGAACACCGCCTTGCCGGGAGCCGGATAATTCTCGATGGTACCGATCACGGTGCCGGTGGCGAGCTGGAACGGCGGATCCAGCGGCTGCCAATCCGCGACGATCCGCCACGCGGGATCGACCGGGAAACGCTCGATGCCCGCGAAGCCGGTGCGAGTGGGCGCTTCCGTATCGCGCACGCGCAGCCCCTTCCTGCCGCTGCGGTCGATCGCGATGAAACTGACGCTGCCGAAAGCGATGGTGGTCGGTGCGGCGTGGTTGTCGTCCAGCAACACCGCGCTGGTTTCCATCCGGCCGTCGATGGTCGCGCCGCTTGCGGAATCGAGTGCGATCGTGAGCGTATCGTCTCCCGCCCACTCGATCGTGCCGAGATGCGCCGGCATCTTGGCCAGCACGATGTCGTTGCCCGCTTCGCTGCCGATCCTGTTCGCGCCCGGCCGCAGCCATTCGAGGCCGACCAGGCTCAACCAGCCGTTCGGCGCGGTCAGGCGCTCGATGCGCGCGGCGTGCCAGCGCTCGATTTCCTGGACATACGCGTCGTCTATGGTCATTGCCGCTCCCACACTTCACTCAGCGTCCGCGTAAAAACAATTTGTCCAGCTCGGCGACCGACAACTGCGTCCAGGTCGGCCGCCCATGATTGCATTGGCCTGAGCGTTCGGTGGCTTCCATCTCGCGCAGCAGCGCGTTCATTTCCGGGATCGTCAGGCGCCGGTGCGCGCGCACCGAACCGTGGCAGGCCATCGTCGACAGCAATTCGTTCTGCAGCGCTTCCAGCCGCCGCGAGTCGCCGTGCTCGGCAAGCTCGGCCAGCACGTCGCGCGCGAGTTGCGCGGCATCAGCGCCGTCCAGCAGGGCCGGAATCCGGCGCGCGGTGACCTGGCGTGGCCCGCTGCGATCGAGTTCCAGGCCATACGCCGCCAACGTCCCGGCGTACTCCTCCGCGGCGGCGGCTTCGCGTTCGCTGACCGCGATCGCCTCGGGCACCAGCAGATGCTGCGAGCGCACCTGGTTGGCGTCGCGTGCCGCCTTCAGTTTTTCGTAGGTGACGCGTTCGTGCGCGGCGTGCATGTCCACCAGCACGAGGCCCTGCGCGTTCTCGGCGAGGATGTAGATGCCCGCGAGCTGCGCCAGCGCGTAGCCTAGCGGCGGCGCTTGGCCCGCTTCAGGCTCCGACATCCGCAGCGGTGCGGCCGTCGCCGCGCCATCGCGCCGGTCCAGCAACGCGGCGTACGGATCGACTGAAGCTTCACGCACGCCCAGGCCGAATTGCCTGAACGGCGTGGCTGGATAACCGAGCCCCGGATTGCCTGCGCCCGCCGTCGCCGGCGACGACACCGGCGTCGCGACGTTTTCGCCCGCGCGCGTGTGCGCCACTGCATCGTGCAGCGCATGGAACATGAAGTCGTGGATCAGGCGCGCATCGCGGAAGCGCACCTCGCGCTTGGCCGGGTGCACGTTGACGTCGACCGCGGCGGGATCGAGTTCCAGGAACAGCACGAACGCCGGATGCCGGCCGTGGTACAGCACGTCTTCGTAAGCCTGCCGCACCGCATGCGCCACGCTCTTGTCGCGCACCAGCCGCCCGTTGACGTGGAAGTATTGCTGGTCGGCCTGCGCGCGCGACGCGGTCGGCAGCCCGATCCACCCACGCAACGACAGTCCCGCCGCGGCGTGTTCGATGCGCAGACATTGTTGCGCAAACGTCTCGCCCAGCAACTCGCCCGCGCGCTGCAACTGCGCGGATGCATCCAGCGCCGGCTTCAACATCCGCACCGGCTTGCCGTTGTGGACCAGACGAAACTCGACATCGGGACGCGCCAGCGCCAGCGAACGCACCAGTTCGTCGATGTGGCCGAACTCGGTACGTTCGCTGCGCAGGAACTTGCGCCGCGCCGGCACCGCGTGGAACAGGTCGCGCACTTCAATGCTGGTGCCAACCGGATGCGCGGCAGGCCTGGTCGCGCCCTCCTCGATACGCGCGCCTTGCGCATCCGCTGCGCGGCGCGAGGTGATCGACATCCGCGACACCGACGCGATCGACGCCAGCGCCTCGCCGCGGAAGCCCATGCTGGCGACGCGCGTCAGATCGTCAAAGGTCGCGATCTTGCTGGTCGCGTGCGGCGCCAGCGCCAGCGGCAATTCATCGGCCGCGATCCCGGCGCCGTCGTCGCGCACGCGGATCAGCCGCATCCCGCCCTGCTCCACCTCGATCTCGATGCGGCGCGCACCGGCGTCGAGGCTGTTCTCCGCCAGTTCCTTCACCGCCGACGCCGGGCGCTCGATCACCTCGCCCGCGGCGATCTGGTTGACGAGTTCGGGTGGCAGTGGGCGGATGGATGACATCGTATGCAGCATAACGGAAGGAGGCGACCACGAACGCCCGGTCGTGCGAGGTCGCCTGCACGCAGGCTCCTGCGTGAAGCTGTTGTAGGAGCGCGCGTGCGCGCGACCCGCTCTCGTCAGGCGGGATCACCTGAAACGATCTTGTAGCACGGCACGTACTTGCTGCCCGGCAGCTTCATGCGCTGCTGCGCGATGAAGCTCCGCAGCAGCGTGTCGAGCGCGTGCATGAATTCGGGATCGCCGTGGATTTCGTACGGTCCGTGCCGGTCGATCTGGTTCATGCCTTCTTCCTTGACGTTGCCAGCGACGATGCCCGAGAACGCGCGGCGCATGTCGGCGGCGAGTTCGTGCGGCGCGCGGCCACGGTGCAGGTCCAGTGCGGCCATCGCGGCGTGGGTCGGCCGGAACGGCTGCTGGAACGGCAGGTCGATGGTGATTTCCCAGTTGAAGAAGAACGCGTCGTGCTGCTCGATGCGGTGTTCGCGCACGTCTTCGATGCCGGCGTTCATGGCGTGCGCAACCGCGACCGGATCGTCGACGATGATCTGGTAGCGCTTCGCGGCGGCTTCGCCCAGCACCAGCCGCAGGAACTTGTCGATCTGCTCGAAATACGGCGCCGCCGGCGCGGGCCCGGTGAACACCAGCGGGAACGGGATGCTGGCGTTGGCGGGGTGCAGCAGGATCCCGAGCAGGTACAGGATTTCCTCCGACGTCCCGACGCCGCCCGGGAACACCACGAAGCCGTGGCCGATGCGCACGAACGCTTCCAGGCGCTTCTCGATGTCGGGCAGGATCACCAGGCTGTTGACGATGGGATTCGGCGCCTCGGCCGCGATGATGCTGGGTTCGGTGAGGCCGATGTAGCGGTTCTCGTAGTGCCGCTGCTTGGCATGCGCGATGGTCGCGCCCTTCATCGGGCCCTTCATCGCGCCGGGTCCGCAGCCGGTGCAGATGTCCATCCCGCGCAGGCCGAGCTGGTAGCCGACCAGTTTGGTGTAGTCGTATTCCTCGCGCGAAATCGCGTGCCCGCCCCAGCACACCACGAGGTTGGGATCGAAGCGCGCGCGCAGCACCCGCGCGTTGCGCAGGATGTCGAACACCGCGTGGGTGATGCCACTGGAATCGGACAGGTCGAACTCGCCGGATTCCAGCTTGGTCGATTCGTACACGATGTCGCGCACCACCGCGAACAGCAGTTCGTTGGTGCCGCGGATGATCTTGCCGTCGACGAACGCCTGCGCCGGCGCGTTCTTCAGGTCCAGCTTGACGCCGCGGTCCTGCTGCAGCACCTGGATGTCGAAATCGGGGTATTGCCCCAGCATGGCCCGCGCGCTGTCCTGCATCGCGCCCGAGGTCAGCACCGCCAGCGAGCACGAGCGCAGCAGCGTGTGCAGGCCGGACGCCGTGGCATCGCGCAGGCGCGCGATCTCGTTGCGCGACAGCAGATCCAGCGTGCCGGCCGGCACGATCTGCGCGTTGACCGTCGCGGGCCTCGTGGCATGGTTCACATCATTCATCAGTAAGGTCCATGCGGAGCTGCTGTTGCGAAAAGTCAGGCCATGGACGGCCGTTCTGGTGTCTATTGGCCGAAGGTGGCGATGATAACGACCCAATCATCGAAGCGGCGATCATGGACGATCGCACTAACCTGCCTTCAAATAGGCCTCGACCCCGCCCAGGATCATCTGCGCCGCCAGCGCGATCAGCAGCATGCCCATCACGCGCTCCATCGCGGCCAGTACGCTCTCGCCCAGGAACTTGAACAGCCAGGTCGAGCCGAGCAGGATCACCGCCGTCGCCAGCCACGCCACCAGCAGCGCCACGCCCCATTCGAGTTCGCGGCCGGGCTGCGCGCTGGTCAGCAGCAGCAGCGTCGCCATCGCGGACGGCCCCGCGACACCGGGAATCGCCAGCGGCACGATGAAGGGTTCGCCCTGCCCGGCCGGTCCGAAGATGCCACCGCCATCCTTGGGCGGAAACACCATCTTGATCGCGATCAGGAACAGCACCACGCCGCCGCCGATGGCGATGGCTTCCTGGCGCAGTTGCATCACCGACAACAGTTCGCGCCCGCCCACCAGGAACGCGACCAGCACGCCGAGCGCGATCAGCAGTTCGCGGATCATCACCCAGCGCCGGCGCTTGGGCGGCACGTCCTTGAGGACCGACAGGAAGAACGGCACGTTGCCGGGTGCATCCAGCACCAGGAACAAGGTGATGCACGCCGACACGATGGTCATCTGCGTGTGCATGGATTACCCCTTTGCGTTTCCGGGATCACGCAGGTCCAGCAGCTTGCCGCGCGCGGCGCGCGCGTCTGGCGAAAGCAGGTACAACACGGCCCTGGCCGCCGCCTCGGGCGTGGCGATCTTGTCCGGATCCTCGCCCGCCCACACGGTGCGGCGCAACGCGGTGCGCATCGGCGCCGGCAACAGCGTGTGCACGCGCAGGCTGGTGTCGTCGGTTTCCTCGTGCAGGATCGACGCGAGTCCTTCGAGGCCCGCCTTGGCGACGCCGTAGGCGCCCCAGTGCGCCCGGCCCATGCGTTCGGGATCGTCCAGCACGAACACCACCGCGCTGTCCTCGCGCGCCAGCAGCAACGGCATGCACGCCTGCGTCAACAGGAACGGCGCGGACAGATCGACGTGCAGCGTCGTGATCCACTCCTCGGGCGACAACATCGCGAGCGGCGTCAGCCCTTCGCACTTCACCGCCGCATGCACGATGCCGTCGAGCCGGCCCAACTGGCGTTCGACCGACTGGGCGAAGGTCTGGTATTCCAGCGGCGACGCGCCCTGCAGGTCCATCGGCTGCAGCACCGGCTGCGGCGCATCCGGCAGCGCGGCGATTTCGTCGTACACCGGTTCCAGCGCGCGCGCCTTGCGATCCGCCAGCAATACGGTGGCGCCTGCCTTGGCGCAGGCCAGCGCGGAGGCGCGGCCCAGGCCGCCCGCGGCGCCGGTGATCAGGATGACGCGTCCCGCCAGCGACGCCGTGGCGGGCATCCAGTCCGCCGGCAGGCGCGTGACGGGGAGGCTCATTGGGCGGTGGGCGCCGGCTTGGCCGCTTCCGCGACCATCCGCTGCAGCTCGCCGGATTCGTACAGCTCCAGCGTGATGTCGCAACCGCCGATCAGTTCGCCGTTGATGTAAAGCTGCGGGAAGGTCGGCCAGTTGGAGTAGCGCGGCAGGTTGGCGCGGATCTCGGGATCCTCCAGCACGTTCACCGGGAAATACTCGGCGCCGGTGGCGTTGAGCGCCTGCGAGGTACGCATGGAAAACCCGCACATCGGAAACTCGGGCGTGCCCTTCATGTACAGCACGATGGGATGTTCGGCGAGCGTGTGCTTGATGCGTTCAATGACGTCCATGGGAAGATCGGTCTAGAATGGAGGGTGGTGTCGTGCGGACACTGCGCATTGTATCAGCGCCCCACGCACGCATGCCTTCCTCCAGCCTCTTCCAACTCCAAGGAGAATCCCATGGCGATCGAACTTCCCCCGCTTCCCTACGAACGCAGCGCGCTGGCCCCGCACATCTCCGAGGAAACCCTGGACTACCACTACGGCAAGCACCACAAGGCGTACGTCGACAACCTCAACAAGCAGATCGAGGGCACCGACTTTGCCGACATGAACCTCGAGGACATCGTCAGGAAGGCCACCGGCGGCATGTTCAACAACGCCGCGCAGGCGTGGAACCACACGTTCTACTGGAACTCGCTCTCGCCCAAGGGCGGCGGCGACCCGTCCGGCAAGCTGGCCGACGCGATCACCAAGGCGTTCGGCGGCATCGACAAGTTCAAGGCCGAGTTCGGCAAGATCGCGACCGGCACGTTCGGTTCCGGCTGGGCCTGGCTGGTGCAGCGCGCCGATGGTTCGCTGGGCCTGGTCAGCACCTCCAACGCCGGCACGCCGATCACCGGCAGCGACCGCCCGCTGTTGACCTGCGACGTGTGGGAACACGCGTATTACATCGACTATCGCAACGCGCGCGCCAAGTACGTCGATGCGTACTGGAACCTGGTGAACTGGGATTTCGCGGCCAGCCAGATGGCTTGAACCCAACCCCTTCCCCCTCAGGGGGAAGGCCGGGATGGGGGTGGAGTGCGACCTTCGGGTGCAACCCCGATTTCAACCCATCCCCACCCGTACCCTCCCCTTGAAGGGGAGAGTCTGGTTACTGTGGATTCTTGACCGCCGCTGCTGACGCCGTCACCGCATCCGCCAATCGCGCGGCCAACGCCTGCACCTCGTCGGCGTCCTCGCCCTCGATGGTGACGCGCACCAACGGTTCGGTTCCCGACGGACGCAGCACCACTCGGCCGCGGCCGCGCAAGGTGCCCTGCACTTCCTCGAACACCCGCTGCACCGCCGCGGTCCGCACCACCTCGCGCGCGCCCGCGACGCGGATGTTGCGGGTGATCTGCGGCAACTTGGCGAGGCCGTTGCGCGCTTCCACCAGATCCTTGCCCGCGCGCGCCAGCGCATCCAGCACCGCCAGCGCGGACACGATGCCGTCGCCGGTGCTGGCGCGGTCGAGGCACAGGATGTGCCCGGAGGTTTCGCCGCCCAGCAGACCGCCGTGTTCCTTCAACTGCTGCAGCACGTAGCGGTCGCCCACGTTGGCGCGCAGGAAGCGCACGCCGGCACCGGTCAGCGCGCGCTCCAGTCCGAAATTGCTCATCAAGGTGCCGACCACCGGCCCGCGCAGGCGGCCATCCTGCATCCAGTCCTGCGCCAGCACGTACAACAGATCGTCGCCGTCGGCGAGCTCGCCGTTGCGGTCGATCATCTGCACGCGGTCGCCGTCGCCGTCGAAGGCGATGCCGAGATCGGCGCCCTGCTCGATCACCGCGCCGCGCAAGGCCGCCGGATGGGTCGAGCCCACGTCGCGGTTGATGTTGAAGCCGTCGGGCTCGCAGCCGATGCGGGTGACCCGCGCGCCCAGCGCGGTGAACACCTTGGGCGCGACCATGTAGGTGGCGCCGTTGGCGCAGTCCAGCACGATGTGCCGGCCGGAAAGATCGGGCGGCGCGTCCAGCGTGCCGAGGCAGAACCGCACGTAACGTTCGATCGCATCGTCGATGCGGCGCGCCTTGCCGAGACGCTCGGGCGCGACGGTCACGAACGGTGCGTCGATCTCGCGTTCGATCGCGGCTTCCACGTCGTCGCCGAGTTTCTCGCCGTCCGCGGAAAAGAACTTGATGCCGTTGTCCTGGTACGGATTGTGCGAGGCGCTGATCACGATGCCCGCGCTGGCGTTGAGGCTGCGCGTCAACTGCGCCACCGCCGGCGTCGGCAGCGGACCCAACAGGCCCACATCGGCGCCGGCCGCGACCAGCCCGGCTTCCAGCGCAGATTCGAACATGTAGCCGGACACCCGCGTGTCCTTGCCGATCAACACCAACGGTCGCCGCCCATTGCCCAGCACCACGCCCGCGGCGCGCCCCAGCTTCAGCATGAACTCGGCGGTGATCGGCCATTCACCGACCCGGCCGCGCACGCCGTCGGTGCCGAAGTATTTGCGGGGCGCGGGACTCGGGACTCGGGACTCGGGACTCGACGACATGGATATCAAGGGCAAAGAGTGGCCAAAGTCAGGGGCCGGGAACAACATTATAGGTTGCGGTCATTCCTGCGTTCCTCGAAGTTCGTCAAGCGCATTCATCATTTGACCGATTTCGCCCGCTCAAGCTCCACTCCGAGTCCCGAGTCCCGGATCCCGGCTTCTGTCAGTCGTCCCCGAATCGCTGCGAGCCGAACGGCTTGGCCTCGCGCTTTGCGGGCGCATCGCCTTCGTGCACCACCTGCCACACCGCCAGCGCATCATGGGTTGCCGCAACATCATGCACGCGCACGATCAGCGCGCCGCGTTGCACCGCGATCAGCGCGGCGGCGGCCGAACCCACCGCGCGATCGGCTCCGCTCTTGCGTCCGGTCAGCGTGCCGATCATGGCCTTGCGCGACAATCCCACGAACACACCCGCCGCGAGATCGCGGAAGCGCTCCAGCGCACGCAGCAACGCAAGGTTGTGCTCCAGCGTCTTGCCGAAGCCGAACCCCGGATCGACCAGCACCCGGCGCTTGTCGATGCCCGCCATCTCGCACGCGAACACGCGCTCGGCCAGGAAGCGATGCACCTCGCCGACCACGTCGTCGTAATGCGGATCGTCCTGCATCGTGCCGGGCTCGCCCTGCATATGCATCAGGCACACCGGCACCTTCAACTCCGCCGCGGCGTCCAGCGCACCCTCGCGCCGCAACGCGTACACGTCGTTGATGAAGCCCGCGCCCGCTGCTACCGCCGCGCGCATCACCTCCGGCTTGGAGGTATCGATCGAGATCGGCACCTGGACGCGTTTTGCCAGCGCTTCGATTGCCGGCACCACACGTGCGATTTCGGTGGCGGCATCCACCGGCTGCGCGCCCGGCCGCGTCGATTCCGCGCCGACATCCAGCAGGTCCGCGCCCTGCTCCACCATTGCGACGCCCTGCGCGACGGCGGCTTCCACGTCGCCGCGCAAGCCGTCGCCGGAAAACGAATCATCGGTGAGATTGAGGATGCCGCAGATGCGCGGGCGGTCGAGCTTCAGCGCGCGGCCGTTGCAGTCAAGCGTGGGAACGGTGTCGAACATCCGCGCAGTGTAAGGCACTGCGATGCCGCTGCGGCGGACCCCCGCAGTTCCGGCTCACCGGTCGCGTCGTCCAACGCGCCGTTCGTTCACGCAACGGTCTCGAACGACTTGAAATTCCTGTACTTGAACGCTCCGAGTACCACTCCGGCCGAGAGCCATGAGCCGCCGAACAGGAAGGTCGTGCGGTCGAACCCCGACCAGACGAAGGCGACAACGAGGAGTCCGAGTGCGGGAAACAGGAGACAACTGAATACGTTCCGGTATTTCTTTTGCTTCAGGTAGAAGTACACGAACACCGTGACGTTGAGCAGCATGAACGCGGTCAGCGCGCCGAAATTGACCAGCTTGAGGATGACTTCCTCGGGCATCAGCAACACCAGCGCGATCGACAGTGCCGCCACCAGCAGGATGGCGTTGACCGGGGTTTTCAGGCGTTGATGCACGCGTGACAGGAATGCGGAACCCGGCAGCGCGCGGTCACGCCCCATCGAATACAGGATCCGCGCGATCGCCAACTGCGCCGCCAGCGCATTGGCGATGCCGGTTGAGATCACGCTGACGACGAGCAACAGCGTGTACAACCAGGCGCCGCCCACCTCGCGTCCGATCTGGAAAAACCCCAACTGCGCGTCCAGCGAACGGTAGTCCGGGTGCGCCAACGCGGCGATGTAGGTCTGGAAGATGAAGATCAGGCCGAGCAGCAACAGCGAGAGCACCGTGGCATTGCCGACGGTCTTGCGCGGGTTCTTCGTTTCCTCCGCCAGCGTGCTGATCGCATCGAAACCGAGAAAGCTCAGTACCGCGATGGATGTGGCGGTGGCGATGAACCCGGTGTTCAGGTGCTGCGGCCGGAAGAACGGCGCGACTGACCAGCCGCCCGTTCCGTGTTTGGCGATGAACACGAACTCGATCGCGAACGCGAGGAAGATCGCCAACGCGACCAGTTCCATGACCAGCAACGCGAAATGCGCCTTGGCCTGGATTTCGATGCCGAGCACGTTGACCACGGTATTGAAGACGACGAACGCCAGCACCCAGACCCGGGTCGGCACCGTCGGCAACAGACCGTGCAACCACGAGGCACTGAAGGCATAAAGCAAAGCCGGGACCAGCAGATAATCGGCGAGGATCATCCAGCCGGCGAGAAACCCGAGGTACGGATGCCAGCCGCGCTGCACGTAGGAATACACCGAGCCCGCGACCGGGAACACGCCGCTCAGGCGCTTGTAGCTCAGCGCGGTGAACAACATCGCCACGACGCCGGTCACGTAAACCAGCGGCACCATGCCGTGGCTCTGCTGGACGACGAAGCCGTACACCGACATCGGCGCGATCGGCACCATGATGATCAGTCCGTACACCAGCAGGTGCCGCAGCCCCAGCGCGCGTTTCAGATCCTGATGGTTGCCGGCGGTCTTGCCCTCCCCACGGCTTGAAGGATCGGCGGGCAAGACGCCGTCCGGGGGCGCTACGGAAGGAAGCGATTCGGCCATGGTTCGGCCCCCGATATCGGCGCTTGCATGTGTTCGGGATCCATGATGCCGTGCGCCGCGCCGACGGTCAGCGTGGGTACCGTGATTTCCGGAAGATCGTTCGTGCGATCCCGATGCTGCAACTTGCCGCTGCCGCCCTGTTCGTCCGGGCCCTGTATCGGGATGCAGATCTTCGGATCGAGTTGCGCGAACCCGCGCAGCACGTTGCGGCGCTTCAGTTCGGCGAACAGGGAATGCTTCCCGTTCATGGCGCCGCTGCATCCTTCGGCATATACGGCAGCCCCATCTTCTTCAGCACCGCCTTGAAGCGCGGATCATTGCGGATCGGATCGAATGCTGGTTGCCAGACGTTGTCCTGGCCGAACATCAATTCGTGCCCCACGCTTTGGAGCGCTTCCAGCGCATCGTCCCGGTCGCCCAGCAACATCAACCATTTGATCCGGGCGGTGCGGGTCAGCCGCTGACGTGCATCGGCAGTGGCAGTGACAACCGCTTCGCGCGCGGCGGCGCGCTTCGCGGGATCCGCGATCCCGTCCACCAACCGCGAATAGAGGTCCGGGTTTTCTCCGGCAATCCGCGCACCCGTATCCAACTGCGCTTTGGCTTCCGTGTAATCGTGGCGGTAAAGCGCAACATCCGCGGCGACGAAATGGCCCAGCGCATAATCGGGCCGCAGTTCGGTCACGCGACGCGCCTGCACGGTCGCATCGTCGTACCGGTGCAGGGCAGTGAGCACGTTGGCCCGCGTGACGCCAATAATGCCCGACAGCGGATCGAGTTTCCGGGCGCGCTCGATTTCCGCCAATGCATCCTGCAATCGTCCCGCCGCGAGCAGGTATTGGCCATATTGATCGGCGGCTTCGGCATCGCCCGGCGCGATCTTCAACGCTTTCCGGAATGCGGCGTCGGCGTCCTGCCATCTCCATTGCACGCGATAATGCATGCCCAGCGCGACGTAAGCGGAAGCCACGTCCGGATCAATCGCCAGCGCGCGCCTGGCGGCGGCTTCGCCGGCCGGCGCGGCAGTGCCCTGCGGTTCGAGGAAGTAATGCGGCAGCAGCAATTGCGCTTCGGCCAACGCCGCCCATGCTTGCGCGTAGTCCGGATCAATCGCGACCGCTTGCTGGAAATCCGCCACGGCTTCGCGCAAGGCGGGGCCGCGTGCCGCGATCAGCGGAAGACCGTGCAGATAGAAATCGTGCGCGCGCGGATCGATCGTCTTTTGCGCCACCAGCGTCGACGCGCTTCCGCCCGCCAACTGCACTTGCAGCTTGTCCGCGATCGACTTCGAGATCTCATCCTCGACCGCGAAGACGCTGGTGAGCTTGCGATCGTACTTCTCCGACCACAGGTGATAACCACTGCGGGTGTCGATCAACTGCGCGGTGATGCGCACCTCGTCGCCGGACTTCTGCACACTGCCTTCCAGCACCGTCGCGACATCCAGAACCTCGCCGACCTTGCGCAAATCCTCGGTCTTGCCCTTGAACGCGAACGCCGACGTGCGCGCAGCCACCTTCAGGTTCGGTACCTGCGCCAGCGCGTCCAGGATTTCCTCGGTAATGCCGTCGCTGAAGTAATCGTTCTTCGGATCGCCGCTCATGTTGACGAATGGCAGCACCGCAATGGACTTGGCGGGGATCGGTTGGGCCTGGATTTCCGTCGCCGCAACGCTCGATGCACCCGGCGCTTTCGCGGCGCTGCTCGCCAACGTGGGTTCGGCAATCGGCTGCACAGCGCCGCGACCGAAATACCACACCACCCCGCCGCCGATCGCCAGCACCAGTGCCAGCAACAACAACTCCGGCCCACTCGCCCGCTGCCGGCCCTTCTCGCCGTGGTACCACGCGATCACCAACGCGATCACGAAGCCAACCGCCAGCGCAAGGATGATCGAACGTTCCAGTTGCATCGGCCAATCGAAACGCGAGGCCACCACGTCGATCACCTGGATCAACGCGAACGCCGCGGCGATGTACGCCAGCGCCCACTGCACCAGCTTGCGCTGCTTCAGCCGGGCGATGAACTCAGCCATGCGTGTTTTCTGCCGCCTTGTACGGCAGCCCCATCTTCTTCAGCACCGCCTTGAAACGCGGATCGTTGCGGATGGAATCCAGACCCGTGCTCCAGATCTGCATCGGCTCGGGAACGGCATGATCTGCTGCAAGGTCTTCCAAAGCGTCAAGAGCGCGATCGCGTGCGCCCAGCAAAGCCAGAAACTGCGCGAACGCAAACGAGTTGCTGCGCAGCGTGACAAATGAAGGCGAGGAAGACGTTTCGAGCTCCTGCACCACTTTTTCGCGCAGCCCCGGATCGGCCATGCCGCGTACAAGCAGCTCTGCCGCGTCGGGGCCGAAGCTTGATTGCGCGTGCACCATGGCCTGCGAAAAACGGCCAGCTTGCGCATCCGTAATCGTGGCGATGGTGTGAGCCAGCCGGAAGTTCGGGTCGATGGCCAGGGCGCGGCCAAGTTGCGACCTGGCTTCCTGGTTACGACGCAACGCAAACAATGTGCCAGCGCGCATCGTCGCAACGATCGCCGACAAGGGATCAAGCTTTTGCGCGTGTTCGAACTCCGCTTCAGCGCGCGTGAACTGGCCGCAAGCAAACAAGTACTGTGCGTACTGGTCGATCGCTTCTGCATCACTTGGTGCCAGTGCCAATGAATGCTGGAAAGCAACATTGGCCTGTTCCCAGTGCCAGCGCCTGAGATAGAGGATCCCCAAGGTTCCGTATGCCGATGCCGTACGTTCATCCAGCGCCAGCGCGTGTTGCGCGAAGGACATCGCGCGTACCTGCGCAGTTGACCGATCCGCAAGCCCGTAGCTCGGCAACAGCGCTTCAGCGTCCGCCATCGCCCCCCAAGCCTGCGCAAAATCCGGATCGATCGAGACCGCCTGCTGGAAGTCCGCGACCGCATTCCGCAAGCCGGGGCCGCGCGCGGCCAGCAATGCCAGTCCGCGCAGGTAGAAGTCGTGCGCACGTGGATCGACGGTCTTCTGCGCGACCAGCGGTTGCGCGCTGTTCCATTGCACGCGCAGCTTGTCGGCAACCGCATTGGAGATTTCATCCTCGACCGCGAAGATGTTGTTCAACTTGCGATCGTAGTTCTCCGACCACATTTGATAGCCGCTGCGGGTGTCCACCAGCTGGACGGTGATGCGCACCTCGTCACCGGATTTCTGGATGCTGCCTTCCAGCACCGTCGCCACGCCGAGCACCCTGCCAACTTCGTGCACGTCGCTTGCATTGCTCTTGAACGTGAAGGCAGACGTGCGTGCGGCCACCTTCAGGTTCGGAAGCTGCGCCAGCGCGTTGAGGACTTCTTCGGTGACGCCGTCACTGAAGTACGCCTGCTTCGGATCGCCGCTGAGGTTCGCGAACGGCAGCACCGCGACCGACTTGGCGGGGATCGAAATGGCGGGCGCGGCTGCCACCGCTTCCGGGTTTCGCTGCGCTGCATCCGGGCTGCTCGTGGGGCCCACGCGCGCAAACCGCCACAGCAAACCGCCGCCGATCGCCAGCAGCAGTGCCAGCAACAACAACTCCGGGCCGCTGACGCGCTGCCGACCCTTTTCGCCGTGATACCAAGCAACGACCAGCGTCACGAGGAAACCCACTGCAAGCGCGAGAATGATGATGCGTTCGAGTTGCGCCGGCCAATCGAACTTCGATGCGACCACGTCGATCACCTGGATCAACGCGAACGCCGCGGCGACGTACGCCAGCGCCCACTGCACCAGCTTGCGCTGCTTCAGGCGGGTGAAAACGTTCATGGCGTCAATACGTCGAGCATCGGCTTGACGGCCTTGGCAAGCCGCGTGTCACGGGTGACCAGCGGGGCTTGCAAGGCCGCAGCCAACACCACGTAGGCCGCATCGTAGGCGGTCACGTGACCGCGCAACGACCAGATGCCATCGAGCAGTGGCGCATGCCTGAACTTGCGGATTCTGAGGCCGCGCAACTGCGACGGCAGATCGGCCCGCCGCGCCGGCGGAACGGCGCCACGAGCCTCCAGCTTGCGCAGGGAGTTCAGCACCTCGACGTCGATGAGTTCCGGAGCGGCCAGCGACGTACCCTCTGCCCACAGCAAGGCCTCCAGCGGTTGCGGCCTGAAGCGCGCCAGCAAATCCAGCACGATCGAAGCGTCCACCACCAGCACCGAACGATTCATGCTGCATCACGCTCGGCACGCACCAGGCCGGCCGATGACGCCTTCATCGCGAAGGGTTCGGCGGCCTCCAGCCGCGCCCGGATTTCCTGCTGCGACGGCAGTGCCGCCATCGCTTCGAGTTCTTCAAGAATGTAATCGCTCAGGCTTTTTCCCGACAGCACCGCGCGCGCCTTGAGCGTGCGATGCACGCGCTGCGGAACGTTGCGAATCTGGATCATCACGGTCGACATGTTCATGTCCTCTGATTGCATGTTGTGCACATGATAACATGTTTATCGCATATACCCATGTTTGCCGCGTGTCCCTGCGCTTCTACAAAAATGGCATGACGGAGGATGACGATGATGCAGACGTTGCGCCTCCAGTGGCCGCAGATTGGTTGTTCGCATACTGCTTCAGCAACGCCTGAAAACGTGCATCGTTGCGGATCGGATCCCACACCGGATCGAACCGCAGCAGCGCCGGCGTGGTCTGGCTGCCGTTGGTTTGCAGCAGGTGTCCGATCAAGGGCACGGCATGCGCCGCATCGCCGTTCATGGCGTAAATCTGCGCCAGATAGTCCACCCACAGCGGGCCTTCATAGGCATCCTTCGATTCGGGAATCATGGTCACGGCGCGCTGTCCTTCCACAACCGCTTCCGCACGCTGGCCCAGCCCGGCGCAGGCCAAGCCCAGCACGGAATGCCAGGCCGCCGCGACGTAGGGATCCACCGGCCTGGCTGCCAGCGCGGCGCGCGCCTGCGCTTGCACCCCGCGGTAAATCGCCGCCGCCTGCGCATCGGCGCCGGCGCGCTGCTCGTTCAAGGCTTGCCACAACCGCCAACCGACGCTGGCCGGCAAATACGAGCCGACAAAGAACTCCGCGTGATGCTCGTCCGCATCCGCATCGGCAATCGCCCGCGCGAACAGATCCGCTGCCGCCTTGTAGTCGCGCCGGTACGAAGCCTGGTGCGCGCGCAGCGCGATGGCGCCGCTCGCCTGCGAGCGCAGGGACGCCAGCACCTGGTCGGCTGCGTCGAGACCATAGAGATTCCAGATCACGAAAAACTGGAATTCCCGCGCAGGCATGTCATCAGGATGCGCTGAAAGCCAAGGGTCGACCCAGGCGAGCAAAGCCGCGTATTCGTGCTGCGCCAGCAAGCTGTTCGCAATATCGAACCTGATCTGGTTGTTCAGCGGATCCAGCGTCTGCGCGTGCCGCATATCGCGCATGGACGCATCCCACTGCCCCAGCCGGCGCTCGGCCAGCGCAGCGCGATACCAGGCCTGCGATTCATTGGGCACGGCTGGCAACACCTCGCGGACCAGCGAGAGCGATCCCGCGAAATCAAGTTGCACCCGGTACATGTAATTTGCGCGCGCCAGCTTGACCTGCGGCAGGTCCGGCGCCAGCGTCTCGGCCCGATCGAGGGCGGCCTTCGCCGCGTCCAGGCGCGTTTGCGTGGGATCGTAGCCATACCAGTACATGCCCAGTTCCTGCCACATCAACTCCGTCCAGGCCAGGGTGAAATGGGGGTCCAGTTCCACGGCTGTCTGCAAATGATCGATGACCTGCTCCATGCTGGCGGCGGAACCATTGGTGGACCGGCCCAGCTCCAAAGCCTTGAGATAGGCCTGCCAGGCCGCGGCGTTCTCGGTGGGCACGCGCGCGAGGGCAGCTTTCTGGTCGCGGGTGAGCGAGGCGTGCAGCGCGTCCGCAATCTTGCCGGCCACTTCGCCTTCGACGCCGAACACGTTGTCGAGCGTGCGCTGGTAGCTCTGCGCCCAGATGTGGCCGCGGGTGCGCGCGTCGATCAACTGCACGTTGATCAGCACTTCGTTGCCGGACTTCTGCACGCTGCCTTCCAGGAGCGTCGCCACGCCGAGTTGCCCGGCGATGGTTTGCAGGTCTTCCGGATGGCTGGCGAATTGTTCCGTGGACGTGCGCGCGATGACCTTCAAATCACCGATGTCGGCAAGCTTGGTCAGGATCATGTCCTGCATGCCGTCGGCGAAATAGGCGTTGGCCTTGTCGGTGCTGAGGTTCTCGAACGGCAGCACCGCGATCGACTTTGCCGGGATCGCCGCCGCGGAGCCGTCATTCAATCCCGCGCCCTTGCGCCACACGAACTGGTTGGTGACCAGCAGCACCACGGCGACCGCGAGCACGCCGATGATTGAAAAGTCCAGCTTGCGCGCGTTGGAGTGGCGGATCGGCGCATCCGACGCAACCTCGGCGTCACGCCGGAAGCCCTGCGGCGTGAACTCGTAGAACCATGCGAACGCGAGCCAGAACGGGAAGCCGATCGCCGCCGCGATCAGGAACCAGCGGGTGGCGTAGTCCGGCAATCCAAGCGCGGGACTGAACTGCGAAAGACCCTGCCCGAAGGCCCATGCCGCGCCCGCGTACAGCACGCCCGCGCGCAGCACGTTGCGCCGCCTCAACTCCGAAAAGAAGGACCGACGATCCGCCACGGCATGCGACGCTCTCGCCGGCAACACGCCGGCCTCCGGTAGAGCAGTTTCTGTGCGCCCGGGCTCGAGCGCAAGCACACCATGCCCATCGACGATGGCACCGTGCCGAACACGGAACCGCCTCAATCAGCGGGGGCTTCGAGGCGCGCCATGATCTCGCGATAGCGCGGCAGTTCGCGCAATCCGTCCAGGTCGGGATCGCGCTCGATCCAGTCGCGGAATCCATGCCCGGTCGAAAGGGCGCGTTCGAGCAGGTCGAGCGCGCGCCCGCTGTCGCCCAGGAACGTGTATGTGCACGCGGCGTTGTAGAGCGTGCCGAAATCCTCGGGCTGCAGGCGCAACGCTGCCGCGATGTTGCGGCGGGCACCCTCGCTGTCGCCCAGCCGCACCTGCATGCCCGCCGCCAGGTACAGCGCGCGGCCGTTTTCGGGATCGGCGGCGATCTCGGCCAGCGCCGACGGCAGGGCGCGTCTCAGCAGCGCATCGCCGCGCGCTCTGTCGCCCAGCGCATCGGCTGCATTGGAAGCCAGCGTCAACGCCTGGAATTCGTCGGGACGCACGCGATGCGCGGCTTCGAATTCCTCGATCGCGAGCGCGTGTTCGCCGCGCGCGTAGCAATGCCGCCCGAAGTAGTAATGCGCTTCGTAAAGTTCCGGATCGAGTTCGAGCGCACGCCGGAACGCGGCGACCGCGCCTTCGTTGTCCCCTGACAGCGACAAGGTGTTGGCGCGCGCGACATGGGCCTCGGCGAGATTCGGCGCCAGCTCCAGCGCGCGCTTGGCCGACTCGATCGCCTCGTCCAGCGCATGTTCGGGCTGGATGATCCGCCAGATCAGCAGTTGCGCAAGCGAATCGGCCAGGCCTGCGTGGGCCTGCGCGTAATCAGGGTCCAGCGCGATGGCGCGGCGGAACATTTCCGGCGCCTTGGTCCAGTTGTCGCTACTCTTGAGCGACTGGATCTGCCGGCCGCGCAGGTAAAACTCGTAGGCGCGCATGTCGCGCGGCGCGTTGCAGGTGCAGCCTGAGTCGAGCTTCGCGGCTCCCTTCAGCGAGACGCGCAACGCACGCGCCACGTTGCGCGCAATTTCTTCCTGGATCGCGAAAATGTCTTTCAGCCGGCGATCGAAGCTCTCCGACCACAGGTGATAGCCGTTGCCGGCATCGATCAGTTGCGCGGTGACGCGCACATGATCGCCGGCCTTGCGCACGCTGCCTTCCATGATCGCCGCGACATTCAGCGCATGCCCGATTTCGCGCGCGTCCATGCCGGCGTCGCGATAACGGAATGACGACGTGCGCGACGCCACGCGCATGTCGCGGATCGAAGCCAGCACGTTGAGGATTTCCTCGGCGAGGCCGTCGCAGAAATAGGCCTGGTCGTGAGCCTCGCTGAGATCGGCGAACGGCAGCACCGCGACCGACGCCTCGGGAGCGTGTTCGTTGCCGTTCACTGGTTCCGGGACGGAGCTTGCCGCCTCCGGCGTGCGCTGGATGCCGTGTGCGCTGATGTCGTACACCCAGGCGAGCACGCATGCCAATACGAAGCCCAGCACCAGCAGCACGAGAAGCAGACGCATCGACCACGGGGGCAGGCCCAGCGGCTCGAATATCGCGCTGCCGAGCTGGATCAGGATCCAGCCCGTCACCACGTAAACCGCGACCACGCGGAACACGCGACGGCGGCGGAATTCAGCAAAGGACAGCTTCAGGGACCCGATCCAGTCACCCATGTTGGACGGCTCCATTTCGTCCGGCTTGCTCGCGTGCGCGAGATGCCCGCCGTTGAAATGCTACACGCTCGCGCGTCGGATATGAGAAGGCCGCCCGAAGGCGGCCTACGCGCCGGTCATGTACCGGGGCCTGTCAATGCTGTCCGGCCGGATGGCTAGATGGTGCCGGCGACACCGTTGCGGCGGCCGGCTTGCCGCCGCCCATGCCGGTGCTGCTGTCGCGCGGATGCCAGTCGCGCGGCGGGCCCGGCTCGCGGCCTTCCATGATCGCGGCGATTTGCTCCCTGTCGATGGTTTCGTACTGCAGCAGCGCCGCGGCCATCGCGTGCAGTTTCTCGATGTCGCCGGTGAGGATCTGGCGCGCCTTGTTGTAGGCGGTATCGATGACCTCGCGCACCGCAACGTCGATCTTGCGCGCGGTTTCGTCGGACACGTTCTTGTGCTGCGTCACCGAGCGGCCGAGAAACACCTCGTCTTCCTCTTCCGAATACGTCATCGGCCCCAGCGCGGACGACAGCCCGTACTTGGTGACCATGTCGCGCGCCAGCTGCGTGGCGCGCTGGATGTCGTTGGAGGCGCCGGTGGTGACCTTCTCGCTGCCGAAGATCAATTCCTCGGCGACGCGCCCGCCGAACAGGCTGGCGAGCTTCGATTCCAGCGACTGTTTGCTATGGCTGTAGCGGTCCTGCTCCGGCAGGAACATCGTGACGCCGAGCGCGCGGCCGCGCGGGATGATCGTGACCTTGTGCACCGGATCGTGATCGGGCACCGACAGGCCGACGATCGCATGCCCGGCCTCGTGATACGCGGTGAGCTTCTTCTCTTCCTCGCTCATGATCATGGAGCGCCGCTCGGCGCCCATCATGATCTTGTCCTTGGCGCGCTCGAAGAAGTCCATGCGCACGTCGCGCGCGTTCTCGCGCGCCGCGAACAGCGCGGCTTCGTTGACGAGGTTGGCGAGGTCGGCGCCGGAGAAGCCCGGCGTGCCGCGCGCGATCGTCAACGGATCGACGTCGGCGCCGATCGGCACCTTGCGCATGTGGACCTTCAGGATCTGCTCGCGGCCCTTCAAGTCAGGCAGCGGCACCACGACCTGGCGATCGAAGCGGCCCGGGCGCAGCAGCGCGGGATCGAGCACGTCGGGGCGGTTGGTGGCCGCGATCACGATCACGCCCTCGCTGCCCTCGAAGCCGTCCATCTCGACCAGCAACTGGTTCAAGGTCTGCTCGCGCTCGTCGTGGCCGCCGCCGAGGCCGGCGCCGCGATGACGGCCGACCGCGTCGATTTCGTCGATGAAGATGATGCACGGCGCATGCTTCTTGGCCTGCTCGAACATGTCGCGCACGCGCGCGGCGCCGACGCCGACGAACATCTCCACGAAATCGGAACCGGAGATCGAGAAGAACGGCACCTTGGCTTCGCCGGCGATGGCCTTCGCCAGCAAGGTCTTGCCGGTGCCGGGTGAACCCACCATCAGCACGCCGCGCGGAATCTTGCCGCCCAGCTTGGTGAACTTGGACGGATCGCGCAGGAAATCGACCAGCTCGGAAACCTCTTCCTTGGCTTCCTCGCAACCGGCCACGTCATTGAACGTGACCTTGATCTGGTCCTCGCCCTGCAATTTCGCGCGCGATCGTCCGAAGCTCATCGCCCCGCGGCCCCCCGCGCCGGATTGCATCTGGCGGAAGAAATAGAAAAGCAGGCCGAACACCACGATGAACGGCAGCCACTCGATGATGAGCCGCATCAGCGAGAAGCTGTTGTCGCCCGGCTGCTGGGTGGTCTTGACCCGGTGCGATTCCAGCAACGGCAGCAGGTCGTTGTCGCCGACCGCGGGCAGCACGGTGCGCAGCGAACCGCCGTCCTTGAGCTTGCCGGTGATCACGGGCGGCATGTTCGCGCTGATGGTGATCGCCGACACGTTGTCGTTCTTCACCTGCTGCACGAATTCCGAATACGACATCTGCTGTTCGCTGCCGGCGAGGCGCGGACTCACGCTCTGGTAGACCAGAACCACGATCACCGCGACCACGAGCCACAACAGGATTTGGCGGGTCAAGTCATTCATCGAAGGCTTCATGAAGGTTTGCCTGTCTGCACGTCCCGCGCACGAACCCGCGCGTCCTGCGCGGGCTTTCCACGAACATCGGCTTGCAGATCGAAGCTCATGCTTCCCTCTTCAGCCCCGTCGCCAGGGCATAAACTTCGCGCGAACGCGCGCGTGAAGCCTTGGGCTTGCGCAGTGTCACGTGCGCGAAGCCCCCGCGCAAGCCGCGCAGGTACTCGTCGAAACCGCGGCCCTGGAACAATTTCACCAGAAAGGATCCGCCGGGTTTCAAGCACTTGTACGCAAAATCCGCCGCCAGTTCCGCCAAATCCATCGCGCGGGCCTGGTCCACCGACTCTATGCCACTGATATTGGGCGCCATGTCCGACAGCACAAGGTCCACCGGGGCGCCTTCCAGTCTTGCCATCAGGGCCTCGAACACCGCTTCCTCGCGAAAATCGCCCTGGATGAATTCGACGCCGCCGATCCCCTGCATCGGCAGGATGTCCAGCGCGAACACGTGGCCCGCGTCGCCCAGCCGCTGGCGCACCAGTTGCGACCAGCCGCCCGGCGCCGCGCCCAGATCCACCACCGTCATGCCGGGCTTCAGCAGGCGGTCGCGGTCCAGCAGCTCGTCCAACTTGAAGGCCGCGCGCGAACGCAAGCCTTCGGCCTGCGCACGGCGGACGAATTCGTCGTCGAAATGCTCCTTCAACCAGCGCGCACTGCTTTTGGATCTTGGCATGGCGCTCTCTTGCCACGGACGGCATCGACCGGCCCTCCAGCAAGGACGGCTTGTGCGCATGATACCCTGAACGGTCCCTCCAACCAGCGCGAATGCTGAACGCATGGCCCTCACGTCTTCACAAATCCGTTACCTGCGCGGCCTGGCCCATCCGCTGAAGCCGGTGCTGCTGCTGGGCGGCAAGGGCGTGAGCGCGGGCGTGCTGAAGGAATTGGAGCAGGCGCTGGACGACCACGAGTTGATCAAGGTCAGGCTGAGCGGCGGCGACCGTACCGCGCGCGCGGACGAACTCGCGAAACTGGTCGAATCCAGCCGCGCGGAAACGGTGCAGACCATCGGCCATATCGCGGTCTTGTATCGGCGCAACGACGAACAACCGCGAATCGCCTTGCCGAAGTAGCCGTGGAACTGAACCTCGAACGTCCGCGTGATTACCTGTTTGTGCGCCGCGCCGACGCGCACACCGTGGTGATCGTGGATCGGCCCTTCACCGCCAGCATCATCCTGGCGCGTGACAAGGTCATCGACGACTGGGGCGTCGCCGACATTGCGGCGATGACGCCGAGCCACGTCGAACCGATCATCGCGCTCAAGCCCGACGTGGTGCTGCTCGGCACCGGCGCGCGCCAGCGATTTCCGTCGCAGGAAGTCTTGGCCACATTCCTGCAACGCGGCATCGGCGTGGAAGTGATGGACAACGCCGCCGCCGCGCGCACCTGGGACATCCTGGCCAGCGAAGGCCGCAACGTCGTGGCGGCGTTTATTTTGTGCGATCGTCCCTGATCGCTGCACCACACACGTCGCGCCCGAACTTGACCGCACCCATTCTCTTGAGCACCAGAACGGGCATCCATGCCCTGACTTTCAACAACAGCCGCTTTGAACGAACGCGCACGCACCCGCCGAAAGAAATTACCGCTGCGGCAGATAGGCCAGCGGATCGACGGGCTTGCCGTCCTTGCGGATCTCGAAA
This sequence comes from Rhodanobacteraceae bacterium, assembly GCA_030123585.1. Taxonomy (NCBI): domain Bacteria; kingdom Pseudomonadati; phylum Pseudomonadota; class Gammaproteobacteria; order Lysobacterales; family Rhodanobacteraceae; species Rhodanobacteraceae bacterium. The sequence goes on along the minus strand of CP126120.1, from coordinate 3,216,948 downwards.
TGCAGTTCCACGCGCGGCGCGCCCGACGCGCCCATCAACGCGATTTCCTGCCCGGCGCTGACGCGATCGCCTTCCTTCACCAGCCGCCTGCTGTTGTGGCCGTAGGCGGACAGATAGGTGTCGTTGTGCTTGATGATGATCAGTTCGCCGTAACCGATCAGGCCGTTGCCGCTGTACACCACCGTGCCCGACGCCGCCGCGCGCACCGGATCGCCCACGTTTCCGGCGATATCGAGACCCGCGCCATCGCCGCCGCTGCCGGCCTGGAATCCGCCGACCACCTTGCCGCTGGCGGGCCACTGCCAGACGATCCCGGCGACGTTGCGGGTGGCGCCCGCGGGCGGCGTGGGCGTTGCCGCGGCGGCGGGTGGCGCCGGCGGGGTTTGCGCGGGAGGCGGCGGCACGCTGGCCACGGGAACTGCCGGGGCGCTTGTCGGCACGGCAGGCGCCGCGGCGGCGGACGAAGACTCCGCGGGCGCGACCCCTTGCGCGGTCAGGGTTTGCGTCGTGACCGGTCCGAACACGGGCGCCGACGGTTGTTGTGAAACCCTCTGCGTGGCGGCGGGCGGCGCGGCAGTCGTGGTCGTCGTGACGACCGAAGTGCCCGCCGCGACCGCACCGGTCGGTGCAGGCGACGCGGACGCAGGCTTCAGTTTCAGCACCTGCCCCGGATGGATCGTGTAGGGCGATGGAATGCCGTTGATCGCGGCGAGCTCGCGCACATCCATGCCGTGGGCGAACGCGATGCTGTACAGCGTGTCGCCGCGCGCGACGGTGTAGCCGGACGTGCCGACCGTGCCGTTGGCGTGGCCGCCGAGGCCGAAGGTCTGGACGCCGCCGTTGCTGGTTGCGGGCTCTGCGGATGACGCGGGCGCCTGCGCCGGTGCAGGCTGGCCCAGATTGAACGAATGGTTCACCACCGGCGCCGGCGTCGACGCGCATCCCGCCAGCCACAGCAGTGCGGCGACAGTCGCCAGCAGTTTCCCGTACGAAATCGGATTGCGCATGATGCGCGCAAGAATACCGGAGTCACACCCGTCGCGACATTCGCCCGTCAGCGCAGCCAGAAATACAACGCCAGCGCGATCACGATCGCGACGATCACCCAGCCCGCGGTTTCGATGTGCCGGTGCAGCGTCTTTTCGGCGCGTTCGCCGCCCAGACGGATCACACCCGCCACCAGGAACACGCGCTTGCCGCGGCCGACCGCGATGCCGCCGAGGAACGGCAGCAGCGGCATCCCGACGATGCCGCAGGCCCAGCTCGCGACCTTCATCGGGATCGGCACGAAGCCCGCCGCGACCAGCAGCCAGAACGCCTTCCACGGATGCGCCTGCGCATCCGCGCCCAGCGTGTGCACCAGCGATTCGAGATGCGGCAGCCAGCCGATCTGTGCCAGCAGCGGCTTCACCGCGTCGAATGCGTAGTGCCCGAGCGCGTAGCCGACCAGCGAACCCAGCAGCGAGAAGAACAGGCTGAGCGAAGCGAACCACCACCACTTGCGCGGGCGCGCCAGCGTCATCGGCGCCAGCATGATTTCCGGAGCGACCGGGAAGATGAACGCTTCGACGAAACTCAGCAGCGCGAGACCGATGTCGGCGCGTGGCTTGGCCGCCCATTCGAGGGCTTTTTCGTACAGCGGTCGGAACAAGCGCATCAGGCGGTCATCCGATACCGCCCAACAACGGCACGAAACTGACCGGCTCCAGTTCTTCCTTGTGCAACACCTCGCCCTCGCGCCGGAAGCGCGTCAGGCGCTGGGAACCGGCGGGCCCCAGCGGCGCGACCAGCACGCCGCCATCCGCGAGTTGCTCGCGCAAGGCGCGCGGCACCGATTCGCCCGCCGCGGTCAGGATGATCGCGTCGAACGGCGCTTCGGCCGGCCAGCCGATGTGGCCGTCGTCGTGGCGCGAGCGGATGTTCTCGATCTTCATGCTGCGGAACAGGCGCCGCGCCTTGCGCAGCAGTTCCTCGATGCGTTCGACGGTGTATACGCTCTCGACCAGTTCGGACAGCACCGCAGCCTGATAGCCGGAGCCGGTGCCGAGTTCCAGCACCCGCTTGGGCACGCCGTGCTCGATCAGCAGTTCGGTCATGCGCGCCACCACCCACGGTTGCGAGATGGTCTGGTCGAGCCCGATCGGCAGCGCGGTGTTCTCGTAGGCGCGCGCCGCCAGCGCCTCGTCGATGAAAAGATGCCGCGGCATGGTGCGGATCACGTCCAGCACGCGCGGATCCTTGATGCCTTCCGCGCGCAGCGTCGCGACCAGCCGGTCGCGCGCACGTTGCGAGGTCATCCCGTGCCCGCGCGCGGACGCGGCGGCGGCGCCGTACAACGTGTTCATGCGGCCTGCTCTCCCTGCATCTCGGCGCTCAATCCGCCGATCCAGTTCGACACTTTCTCCAGCGCCTGGAAGCGGGTGAGGTCGACGTGGATCGGCGTCACCGACACGAAGCCGCGCCGCACCGCATCGAAATCGGTGCCGGGGCCGGCATCGTCGGCATCGCCCGCCTCGCCGATCCACCACACCGTCCGTCCGCGTGGATCGCGTTGCGCGATGCACGGCGATGCGCGGTGGCGGCTGCCGAGGCGCGTCACCTCGAAACCTTCGATCTCCTTCCACGCGCGGTCGGGCACGTTGACGTTGAGGATGGTGTCGGCGGGCAGCGGATCGACCAGCAGGCGCCGCATCAGCAGCGCGACGGCGCGCGCGGCGGAATCGAAATGGTGGCCGTTGCCGTCGTGGTGCTCGCCCGGCCCGGCCAGCGACACCGCGATCGCGGGCAAGCCCAGGAAGCGCCCTTCCATCGCGGCCGACACGGTGCCGGAATAGATCACGTCGTCGCCAAGGTTCGCGGAGTTGTTGATGCCCGAAACCACGATGTCGGGTTCGTCGTCCAGCAACCCGGACAGCGCGAGGTGTACGCAATCGGTGGGCGTGCCGGCGACGCGATAGCGGCCATCGTCGAGATGCGCGACGCGCACCGGCTGGTCGAGCGTGAGGGAATTGCTGGCGCCGGAGCGGTCGCGGTCGGGCGCCACTACCGTCACTTCGCCCAGTTCCGCGAGGTGCTCGGCAAGCACGCGGATGCCGGGCGCGTCCACGCCATCGTCATTGCTCAGCAACACCCGCATCGCCCGTTCGAACCCCGAAATGCAAGAAAGATTTTGCGCCGCATGCGCAGACAACCAGTTTAGCCGATCAACCCGGCGCGACGCTGGGTATTAGTTGCTCGAAGCCGGCGCGGGCACGGACGGCGGCGCAGCGGTGGACGCCGGCGGCGGCGCGTTGCTCGCGGCGCCGGCCGGCGTGCCGACGACCTGGTAGAACACTTCGCCGGGTTTGATCAGGCCCAGTTGCGATCGCGCGCGCGCTTCGACCGCATCCTGCCCGTGCTTCAGGTCTTCCACGTCCGCGTGCAGGGCGTCGTTGCGCTGTTTCAGTTTCGCGTTCTCGGCCTGCTGCTCGGACACGCGCGCGCGGATCGCGCGCAGGTCGCGCATGCCGCCGTCGCCAACCCACAGCTTGATCTGCAGGCCGATCAAAAGCGCGATAAGGATTAGTGCAAGCCACTTGAGCACGTGACTCGCCTCACACGCGCGGGATCAACCAGGCAGTACCGACAAATTCGGATACGCATCGCGACCAGCATACTTCGCCGCGGCGCCGAGTTGTTCCTCGATGCGCAGCAACTGGTTGTACTTGGCGATGCGGTCGGAACGGCACAGCGAACCGGTCTTGATCTGCGTCGCGGTGGTCGCGACGGCAAGATCGGCGATGGTGGTGTCCTCGGTCTCACCCGAGCGATGCGACATCACCGCGGCATAATGGGCCTGGTCCGCCATCGCCACGGCTTCCAGCGTTTCGCTGAGCGTGCCGATCTGGTTCACCTTGATCAGGATCGCGTTGGCGATGTGGTGGGCGATGCCCTCGCGGAAGATCGCGGGGTTGGTGACGAACAGGTCGTCGCCGACCAACTGGATTCGCTTGCCGAGCTTTTCGGTGATGAGTTTCCAGCCGGCCTGATCGCCCTCGGCAAGGCCGTCCTCGATGCTGATGATCGGATACTTGCCACACCAATCCGAATACAGCTCGACCATGCCGGCGGCGTCGAGCTTGCGGTTCTCGCCCTTCAAGTCGTACACCCCGTTCTCGAAGAACTCGCTCGATGCGGGATCGAGCGCGATCCAGATTTGCTTGCCGGGCTGGTACCCCGCGGCCGTGACGGCTTCCAGGATCACCTCGATCGCTTCCTCGTGCGAGCGCAGCGCCGGCGCGAAACCGCCTTCGTCGCCGACCGCGGTGTTCATGCCGCGCTTCTTCAATTGCGTCTTCAGCGCGTGGAAGCATTCCACGCCCGCACGCAGCGCGTCGGAGAAGCGTTCGAAACCCGCCGGCATCACCATGAATTCCTGCATGTCCAGCGGATTGTCGGCATGCACGCCGCCGTTGATCACGTTCATCATGGGCACCGGCAGCACCGGCGCGCGATTGCCCGCAAGATATTTCCACAGCGGTTGCTTGCGCGACGCCGCGACCGCGTGCGCCGCCGCGAGTGAAACGCCCAATGTGGCGTTGGCGCCGAGCCGCGACTTGTTCGGCGTGCCATCCAGCGCGATCAGTTTCGCATCCAGACCTTTCTGGTCCGCAGCATCGAAACCCGCGAGCGTCCTGGCGATCTCGCCATTGACGTTGGCGACCGCCTTCAAGACGCCCTTGCCGAGGTAACGCGACTTGTCGCCGTCGCGGAGCTCCACCGCTTCGCGCGTGCCGGTCGAAGCTCCGCTCGGGACGATCGCGCGGCCGAATGCGCCGTCGGTGAGCGTGACTTCCGCTTCGAGTGTGGGATTGCCGCGCGAGTCCAGCACTTCACGGGCGTGGAGGGTTTTGATCGTCGTGGTCATTATTGGCAGTCCGACTGAATTACTGTTTTTCGTCATTCCGGGGCTGCCGAAGGCAGAACCCGACTGCGTTGGCAGGATTGCCAACGCGAACGCCGCAGGCGGCGCGAAGCGCGAGCGCCATGGATGGCGCGAGTCTATTGGTGTCGTGATGCATGTCGGTCCTCAAACCGATTCCGGATTCGGGCCCCGGATCAAGTCCGGGGCAGGCTCTGCGGCCAGCTCCGGAATGACCACGGCACTGAGTGAGCTTCGGTGCTGATCAGGGTTTGTCATACGCGGCCTCAAGAAACCCGGCGCGCTTGGTTGCTGCATCGAGTTCCTTCAGCGTTTCCAGCAGCGCTTCCATCTTCCCCAGCGGCCACGCGTTCGGGCCATCGGACAGCGCCTTGTCCGGGTCGGGGTGGGTTTCCATGAACACGCCCGCGACGCCGACCGCGACCGCGGCGCGCGCCAGCACCGGCACGAATTCGCGCTGGCCGCCGGACTTCGTGCCCTGCCCGCCCGGCAATTGCACCGAATGCGTGGCGTCGAATACCACGGGGCAACCGGTGTCGCGCATCACTGCCAGTGAGCGCATGTCGGACACGAGGTTGTTGTAGCCAAAGCTCGCACCGCGCTCGCACACGAGGATGTGTTCGTTGCCGACCGCGCGCGCCTTCTCGACCACGTTCTTCATGTCCCACGGCGACAGGAACTGGCCCTTCTTGATGTTGACCGGCTTGCCTACGCGCGCGACGCGCTGGATGAAATCGGTCTGCCGGCACAGGAACGCCGGCGTCTGCAATACATCGACGACTTCGGCCACTTCATCGAACGGCGTGTATTCGTGCACGTCGGTCAGCACCGGCACGCCGAGCTGCTTTTTCACTTCCGCAAGGATGCGCAGGCCTTCTTCCATCCCCAGTCCACGAAAGCTCTTGCCCGAAGTGCGGTTGGCCTTGTCGAAGCTGGACTTGAAGATGAAGTGGACGCCGAGCCTGTTGGTGATTTCCTTGAGCCTGCCAGCCGCGTCGATCTGCAATTGCTCGGATTCGACCACGCACGGGCCGGCGATCAGGAAGAACGGCTGGTCGAGGCCGGCTTCGAAGCCACACAGGTTCATCCCGCCGCTTCCTTCGCCAGCCGCGGCGCATCGCGCACCGCCTTGTATTCGCGCGCGGCGCGCACGAAACCGTTGAACAGCGGGTGGCCGTCGCGCGGCGTGGAGGTGAATTCGGGATGGAACTGGCAGGCCAGGAACCACGGATGTTTCTGCGCCGGCAATTCGACGATCTCGACCAGGTCATCCACCGACACGCCCGCGATCACGAGGCCGGCCTTCTCCAGCCGCTCGCGGTAACGGTTGTTGAATTCGTAACGGTGGCGATGGCGTTCGCGGATGGTGTCGGCGCCGTACAGCTCGCGCGCCAACGTGCCGGCCTTCAAATGGCATTCCTGCGCGCCGAGGCGCATGGTGCCGCCGAGGTCGGAACCCTCGTCGCGGCGTTGCACGTCGCCCGGCGCCTGCGTCCATTCGGTGATCAACGCGATCACCGGATCCGCGCAGTCGCGGTCGTTCTCGGTGGAACCCGCGCCGGCGATGCCGGCCACGTCGCGCGCGAATTCGATCACCGCCGCGTGCATGCCGTAGCAGATGCCGAAATACGGGATGCCGCGTTCGCGCGCGTACTTCACCGCCTGGATCTTGCCCTCGAAGCCGCGCTTGCCGAAGCCGCCCGGCACCAGGATCGCGTCGGCATCGTGCAGCACCGCATCGGCGCCGCGCGTCTCGATGGTTTCCGAATCGATCCATTCCAGTTGCACGCGCGTCGCGTTGTGGATGCCGCCGTGGCGCAGCGCCTCGCCCAGCGACTTGTAGGCATCCTTGTGTTCGACGTACTTGCCGACGATGCAGACGCGCACCTCGTCCGTCGGGTTTTCCAGCGCATCGACGGTGCGCTGCCACTGCGAAAGATCGGTGGGCTTGGCGTCGAGGTGCAGGCGCTCGACGACGATGTCGTCGAGGCCTTCCTTGTGCAGCCACAGCGGCAGCTTGTAGATGGTGTCCGCATCGGCCGCGCTGATCACCGCGTTTTCCGGCACGTTGGTGAACAGCGCGATCTTGCGGCGCTCGTTTTCCGGCAGCGGCTCCTCGCAGCGGCACACCAGGATGTCGGGCTGGATGCCGAGCGCCCGCAGTTCCTTCACCGAGTGTTGCGTCGGCTTGGTCTTGATCTCGCCGGCGGCCTTGATGTACGGCACCAGCGTCAGGTGCATGAACAACACCTTGTCGGCGCCGCGTTCGATGCGCAGCTGGCGCGCGGCTTCGAGGAACGGCTGCGATTCGATGTCGCCCACGGTGCCGCCGATCTCGACCAGCGCGACGTCGAAACCGCGCGTGGCCTCGTCGATCGCATGCTTGATCTCGTTGGTGATGTGCGGGATCACCTGCACCGTGGCGCCGAGGTAATCGCCGCGGCGTTCCTTGCGGATCACGGCTTCGTAGATCTTGCCGGTGGTGATGGAATTCTTGCCCGACAGGCGCGTGCGCACGAAGCGCTCGTAGTGCCCGAGGTCGAGGTCGGTTTCGGCGCCGTCGTCGGTGACGTACACCTCGCCGTGCTGGAACGGGCTCATCGTGCCAGGATCGACGTTGATGTAAGGATCGAGCTTCATCAACGTCACGTTGAGGCCGCGGGCCTCGAGGATGGACGCCAGCGACGCCGACGCGATGCCCTTGCCAAGCGAGGACACCACGCCGCCGGTGACGAAAATCAGGGAGGTCATGGTCGGACCGTCTGTGGAAAGTCATATTCTAGCGGCACGTTTCCGCGCGCGCGACCCCGAGGCGGATTTCCCCCGCGTGCATGGATTCGCGACAATGGTGTTTTCAGCGTGGATGCCCCGCAATGACCCTCGCCACCATCCCCGAACGCATCGCCGCGCTGCGCGAAGTGATGCAGCAACGCGGCGTCGCCGCCTGCATCGTGCCCACCGCCGATCCGCACCTGTCCGAATACCTGCCCGCGCACTGGACCGCGCGCAAATGGCTGTCGGGTTTCACCGGCTCGGCAGGCACGCTGGTGGTGACGCCGGATTTCGCGGGCCTGTGGACCGACTCGCGCTACTTCTCGCAGGCCGAGCGCCAGCTCGCGGGCAGCGGCGTCGAACTGGTGAAATTGAATGTGCCGCACATGCCCGAACACGTCGCATGGCTGGGCACGCGCGTGGGCCGGGGCGACAAGGTCGCGTGCGCCGCCGACATGCTCTCGCTGGCGTCGCAGCGCAGCCTGCGCCAACAATTGGCGCGCTGCGGCGCGGAACTGGTCGAAGACGACCTGCCGGCGCTGATCTGGAGCGATCGTCCGTCGCTGCCGTACGCGCCGATCTACGAGCACCCGCTCAGATACGCGATCCGGAGCCGTTTCGAGAAGCTGGGCGGCGTACGTGAGGCCATGCGCGAAGCCGGCGCGACCCACCACTTCGTGTCGGCGCTGGACGAAATCGCATGGGTGCTGAACCTGCGCGGCAGCGACGTCGAATACAACCCGGTGTTTCTCGCGCATCTGCTGATCGACGCGGGCGGCGCGACGCTGTTCGTCGAAGCGGCCAAGCTCGACGATGCGCTGCAAACCACGCTCGCGGCCGACGGCATCCGGCTCGCGCCCTACGCCGCCGCCGCCGACGCGCTGGCGAAACTGCCGCAAAACGCCAGGCTGCTGCTGGCGCCCGCGCAGGTTTCGGCCGCGCTGGCGCACGCGATTCCGCGGCACGTCGCGCGGATCGAGGCGCCCGGTCCGATCGGCGCGGCCAAGGCGCGCAAGAGCGGCAGGGAACTGGAGCACGTGCGCGAGGCGATGCGCCGCGACGGGGTGGCGCTGGTGCGCGGCGCGCGCTGGCTGGAGCAATCGCTGAGGCAAGGCAAGCGCCTCACCGAACTCGACGTGGACGCCAAGCTGCGCGAACTGCGCGCGCAGCAGCCCGGCTTCGTCAGCGAAAGTTTCTCCACCATCGCGGGCTACCAGGCCAACGCCGCGCTGCCGCACTATTCCGCCACGCCCGAATCGCACGCCGAATTGAAACCGCGCGGGATGCTGCTGATCGATTCCGGCGCGCAATACCTCGGCGGCACCACCGACATCACCCGGATGTGGGCGCTGGGCGACACCACGCCCGAACAGCGCCGCGACGTGACGCTGGTGCTGAAGGGCGTGATCGCGCTGTCGCGCGCGAAATTCCCGCGCGGCACGTCGGGCCAGCAACTCGATGCGTTGGCGCGCGCGCCGATCTGGTCCGCCGGGATCGACTACGGGCACGGCACCGGCCACGGCGTCGGCTACTGCCTCAACGTCCACGAAGGGCCGCAGTCGATCCGGCCGCCGCGTTCGGCGCAGCACCTGGAACCCATGGACGTCGGCATGATCACCTCGATCGAACCCGGCATCTACAAGCCCGGCCGCCACGGCGTGCGCATCGAGAACCTGGCTGCGACGATTCCCGCCGGCGACGGCGAGTTCGGCGAATTCCTCGCGTTCGAAACGCTGACGCTGTGCCCGATCGACACCCGCCTGCTGGACCCGTCGCTGCTCGACGCCGGCGAAATCGCGTGGCTGGACGGCTATCACGCGACGGTGTGCGAACGCCTCGCGCCGCTGCTCGACGACCTCCTCGACCGCGCATGGCTGGACGCGCGCTGCGCGCCGCTGGGAACGGCGCGGGCAGCCTGAACCGCGCAGCCGTCCATTTCAACAGGACGGGTGCGTTCTGCTAGCTTACGCGGGTTATTTTCTCGAGGACGCTCCGTGCCGCGCCGAACGAAGCCGCTGACCCCGCGCACCCTCGCGTTTGCGATCGCGCTGGCGGCCGCGCCCGGCATGGCCGCGGCGCAATCGGGCGCGAACGTCTGCCCGCTCGGCGCATTCGCCTGCCCGGTGGTGAAGAACGACTTCGCGCTGTGCAAGAAGAACGACCTGCTGAATTTCTACGTGCCCGGCCTGCCGACCGAGGGCAATCGCGAAGCCAGCCCCGCGCAGGTGTACGGCGACAAGTTCAGCAGCCCGGACAGCAACCTGTTCCATCTCTCCGGCCACACCTCGCTGCAGCGCCTCGACCAGTTGCTGCGCGCGGACGACCTCACCTACAACGCCGACACCACCGCCTACGACGCCGAAGGCAATGTGCGTTATCAGGACAGCGGCATGTTGTTCTCCGCCGACAACATGAAGGGCACCACCGATCCCGAATACGGCGTCGCCGACCACGTGCAGTACCAGTTGCTGACTTCGCGCGGCAACGGCACGGCGACGCAGGCCGTGGTGCTGGACCCGAACCACAGCAAGTTCCAGTGGGTCACCTACTCGACTTGCGACCTCGACCGCCGGGTGTGGGAAATCCGCGCCAGGACGATGACGATGGACGAGAACCAGGGCCGCGGCTACGCGCGTGACGTGACCATGCGCATCAAGGGCGTGCCGTTCCTGTGGCTGCCCTGGATGAGTTTCCCGATCGACAACCAGCGCCAGAGCGGATTCCTGTATCCGTCGTTCGGCAAGCGCGGCCGCGCCGGGTTCATGGTGGCGATCCCGTACTACTGGAACATCGCGCCCAACTACGACGCCACCTTCACGCCGGCGTGGTACGCCGACCGCGGCGGGATGCTGGACAGCCAGTTCCGCTGGCTCACCGCCAGCAGCAAGGGCGAGATCGACCTCGACTACATGCCGCACGACAAGACCGCGGGCCGCAATCGCGGCTACCTGACGTTCTCCAACCAGACCGCCCTGCCGTGGAACCTGCAGTGGAACACCTCGATCGCGCACGCCAGCGACAAGGAATGGTTCCAGGACTTCGGCCAGAACCTCACGACCTCGACCGTGACGCTGCTGGGCTCGTCGTCCTACGTCAGCAAATCGACCGACTGGTGGAACGCCGGCGTCGGCGCCGACTGGTACCAGATCGTGACGCCCGGCGTGCCCGATACCGCGGCGCCCTATCGTAGGCTGCCGCGGCTGTTCTTCAACGCCGACCGTCCGATCGGCGGACCGGGCGGACCGGAATGGGGCGTCAACGCCGAAGCGGTGCGCTTCGTGAAGCCGGAAGCGATCGGCGGCGAGCGTTTCGATTTCTATCCCTACCTCGCCTGGCCGTTGCAGGGCGCGGCGTGGTTCCTGCGGCCGGAAGTCGGCGTGCGCTACACCGCGTACAACCTGCCGCAGCCGGTCGCGCCGGGCGATCCCACCCATCCCACGCGCACCACGCCGATCTTCGACGTGGATGCCGGGTTGATCTTCGAACGCGACGCGCACCTGTTCGGCAGCGACTACACCCAGACGCTGGAGCCGCGCGTGTATTACCTGCGCGTGCCCTACCGCAACCAGGACGACATCCCGCTGTTCGACACCCAGCCGCTGACCTTCGATTTCTGGCAACTGTTCACCACCAACAGCTTCAGCGGCGCCGACCGCCAGATGAACGCCAACGACCTGTCGCTGGCGCTGACTACGCGCTTCCTCGACCAGGACGGCGTGGAGAAGCTGTCCGCCAGCATCGGCCAGATCCGCTATTTCGATCCGCAGAAGGTGACGCTGTACCCGGGCGGCAAGGCGGTGGATTATTCGGGTTCCAACTACGTCGCCAACCTCACCGTCGCGCTCAGCGACAACTGGCGCCTGACCACTTCGCAGCAGTGGAACCCGAATACCCAAGAGACCGACGTTTCCACCGTCGGCCTGCAACGCCGCCTGTGGGGCGACGGCATCGTCAACTTCGACTACCGCTACCGCCGCGACCTGCTGGAACAGGCCGACGTGTCGGCGGAAATCCCGGTCGGCGCGGCCTGGAAGCTGGTCGGAGGCTACACCTATTCGCTGCGCGACCGGCGCGCCGTCGATGCCTTCGCCGGCGTCGAGTGGGACAGTTGCTGCACGGCGATCCGCGTGCTGAGCCGCCACTACGTCTACGACTACCAGGGCGATTCCAACAACGCCATCATGTTCGAAATCCAGTTCAAGGGCGTCGGCTCGTACGGCCAGAAGGCCGGATCGTTCCTGCAGAATGCTATCCTTGGCTACCAATAGTTGTGCGATCGTCCATGATCGCCACGCTTGGACGGATCCGGGATAAGCGTGTCCGCCAAGTCACAGACACCAGAACGTCCATCCCTGGACCGACTTTCCACAACAGCTGCTTCGATCAATCTGCCTCCGGCTTCCATCAACACAACTTTTCGGCAGCCGCCGCTGTCCAAGCATCCGGCTTCCCGATCGTCCGCGGTCGGGCGAGCCGCCATCGAATCCAACGCCCGTGATTTCCATGAACCGATCCCGCCTCGCCCGCCTGGCCCTCGCGCTCGCAAGCTGCGCGTTCGCGCTGCCCGCGTTCGCGCAGCTGCTGAACCCGAACACGCCGCCGACCAGCGGCGCCCCGTCGTCGCTGCCTTCGCTGGTCTCGAACCAGCCGCAGCCGCTGGACCGGATCATCGCGGTGGTGAACGACGGCGTGATCCTGCAAAGCCAGCTCGACCAGACCATGGCCACGGTGGCGCACCAGATCCAGGCCTCGGGCGGCAAGCTGCCGCCGCAGAACGTGCTGGAAAAACAGGTGCTGCAGCGCCTGATCCTCAACCAGTTGCTGGTCCAGAAGGCGCGCGACAACGGCGTGCGCGTTTCCGACGACCAGGTCGATGCCGCGGTCGCCAACATCGCCCAGCAGAACAAGATGACCGTGCCGCAGATGCAGGCGGCGATGCAGCAGGAAGGCGTCGACTACGCCTCGTTCCGCCAGCAGTTGCGCGACCAGTTGCTGGTGCGCGCGGTGCAGCAGCAGGTGATGCAGTCGAACGCGCAGGTATCGGACGCGGAAATCGACAACCTCATCGCCAGCCCCGCCTTCAAGCAGGGCGAGGTGCACCTGGCGCGCATCCTCGTCGGCCTGCCCGAGGGCGCCGATGCCAAGCAGATCGCGGCGGCGCAGGCCAAGGCCGACAAGATCGAAAGCGAATTGAAGGCCGGCAAGAGCTTCGCCGCGCTCGCGGTCAGCGATTCCAGCGCGCCCGAGGCGCTGGACGGCGGCGACCTCGGCTGGCGGCGCGTGGACGAACTGCCGCCGGCGGTGCAGCAGATCGTGAACTCCCTGCCGGAAGGCGGCTACACCGAGCCGTTGCGCGATGCGTCGGGCTTCACCATCCTGAAACTCGAAGGCAAGCGCACGCCCGACACCAAGCAGATCGTCACCGAATACCACGCGCTGCACCTGATGATCAAACCCACCGCGGTGCTGAGCGAACAAGGCGCCAAGGACAAGATCGAGAAGCTGTACCAGGAGATCGTGTCCGGCCACGCCGACTTCGCGGCGCTCGCCAAGCAATACTCCGACGATCCGACCACGGCGAACGCCGGCGGCGACATGGGCTGGTTCATGCAGGGCGACTGGGGCAGCGAAGTCGGCAAGCTGATCGCCGGGATGCAGCCCAACCAGGTCACCCAGCCGTTCGAGAGCCCGGACGGATCGTGGCACATCGTCAAGCTGCTCGGCACCCGCCAGGCCGACAAGACCCGCGACATCGAACGCGAACAGGCGCGCCAGGCCATCGCCGCGCGCAAGGGCCAGCAGGCGTATGAACAATTCCTGCGCGATCTCGAATCCTCGGCTTACATCAGCATCCGCGTGCCGGAACTGGCCGACGACTCGAGCGTCGCCGGCGGCGGCATGCAATGAACCCCGAGCCGGCCGCGGCCGGCTTGCACCGGCCGAACCCGTTTCCGCGGCTCGCCGTCACCTGCGGCGAGCCCGCGGGCATCGGACCGGAACTGGTTGCGCGGCTTGCCGCGACGCCGCTCGCGGCCGACCTCGTCGCGATCGGCAACACGCGACTGCTTGAGAACACCGCGCATTGCTGCGGCATCGCGCTGAAGATCGAACCCTACGATGGCCAACCGCGCACGCTGCGCGCGGCGGGAACCCTGCGCGTGCTGGACGTGCCCTTGCGCGCCGAAGTGGTGCCGGGCAAGCCCGATCCGCGCAACGCCTTCCATGTCCTCAACATGCTCGCGCGCGCCACCGACGGCTGCCTCGACGGCGAATTCGACGGCGTGGTCACGGCGCCGGTGCAGAAATCGGTGATCAACGACGCCGGCGAACCCTTCACCGGCCATACCGAACTGTTCTCGCAACGCGCCGGCTGCGACGTGGTGATGATGCTGGCTTCGACGGAGTTGCGCGTCGCGCTGGCCACCACGCACCTGCCCTTGCGCGACGTGCCCGCCGCGATCACCCACGCGTCGCTCACCCGCAGCTTGCGCATCGTGCACGCGGAGCTGACCGCGAAATTCGGGATCGCCGCACCGCGTGTCGCCGTGCTGGGCCTGAATCCACACGCGGGCGAAGGCGGGCACCTCGGCCGCGAGGAAATCGACACGATCATTCCAGCGCTGGACGCGCTGCGCGGCGAAGGCATGAATCTGATCGGGCCTCTTCCGGCCGACACCGCGTTCGTGCCGGCGATGCGCGAACGCTACGACGCCGTGCTCGCGATGTACCACGACCAGGCGCTGCCGGTGCTGAAATCGGAAGCGTTCGACCGCACCGTCAACATCACGCTGGGCTTGCCGTTCGTGCGCACCTCGGTCGACCACGGCACCGCGCTCGACCTCGCGGGCACGGGACGCGCCGATCCGTCCAGCATGATCGCCGCGGCGGAGATGGCGTTGCGACTCGCGCTGCGCGCAAGGGAGATGGGGGACGGGTAGCGGGGGCGCACAGCCAATCCGCATCAAGCCTCCAGTGTTGCGCCCCCACTACCCATCCCCATTCCCCCATGTCGCGCCCCAAGAAACATTTCGGCCAGCACTTTCTGCACGAACGCGGCGTGATCGAACGCATCGTCGCCGCGATCGCGCCCAGGGCCGCTGACCGCATCGTCGAGATCGGTCCTGGCGAAGGCGCGCTCACGCTGCCGCTGCTGCGCGCCGCGAGACATCTCACCGCGATCGAACTCGATCGCGAGTTGATCGAACCGCTGCGCGCGCGCGCTGCCGGTATCGGCGAACTCGAAGTGATCCACGCCGACGTGCTGAAGGTCGACCTGACCACGCTGGCAGGCAGCGGCAAGCTGCGCCTCGCCGGCAACCTGCCCTATTACGTTTCCAGCCCGATCCTGTTCCACTGCCTCGCGCACGCCGGCGCGATCGCCGACATGCACTTCATGCTGCAGAAGGAAGTGGTGGACCGGATGGCCGCGGCGCCCGGCGGCAAGGTGTACGGACGTTTGTCGGCGATGCTGCAACTCGCGTGCAGGGTCGAACCGCTGCTGCGCGTCGCGCCCGGCGCGTTCCGGCCGCCGCCGAAAGTGGATTCGGCGGTGGTGCGGCTGATTCCGTTGCCGCCGGCCGAGCGCCCCGATCCCGCGCTCACGCGCGCGATCGACGCGGTGGTGCGCGCCGCGTTCAACCAGCGCCGCAAGACGCTCGCCAACGCATTGCGCGGGCTGCTCGACGCCGAGGCGATTCGTACGGCGGGCATCGATCCGCGCGCGCGCGCGGAAAACGTCGCGCCGCAAGGCTACGTCGCGCTGGCGCGCCACGTGGATACCGCAGGCTTGCAGGCGGCCCCGGAACTCGCCGACAATGCCAGCCAATGACTACCCGACCGACCGCCACCGACAAACCGCGTGAACCCCGCGAACCCGAACCGTATTCGGTCGAGGTCGAAGTCGAGGCGCGTTACGTCGCCGAGCAATCCAAGCCGGAATCGGATCGCTACGTGTTCGCCTACGCGATCACCCTGCGCAACCTCGGTGTGATGCCGGTGCGCCTGCAGACCCGCCACTGGGTGATCACCGACGCCAACGGCAAGGTCGAGGAAGTGCGTGGCGAGGGCGTGGTGGGCGAACAGCCGCGGCTGCAACCCGGCGAGTATTACAGCTACACCTCCGGCGCGGTGCTGGATACCCAGGTTGGCACCATGCGCGGCGCCTACCTGTTCCACGCCGACGACGGCACCGACTTCGAGGTTCCGATTCCCGAATTCGTGTTGTCGGTCCCGCGCACCCTGCACTGACCGGGACGGCACCCGCGCATGGCCATCTACGCGATCGGCGATGTGCAGGGTTGCTATCCGGAACTGCAACGACTGCTGGAAAAACTGCGCTTCGACCCCGCGTCCGATCGCCTGTGGTTCTGCGGCGACCTGGTCAACCGCGGCGGCGAATCGCTGGAAGTCCTGCGCCTGATCCACGGGCTGCGCGAGCACTGCATCGTCACGCTGGGCAACCATGACCTCAGCCTGCTCGCGGTCGCCGAGCGTGAACCTGAAGCGCGCGCGCGCACCAACCCCGACCTGCGCCGGGTGCTGGAGGCCGACGACGCAGCCATCCTGATCGAATGGCTGCGCAACCAGAGCCTCGCGCACCACGACGACACGCTGGGCTTCACGCTGGTCCACGCGGGGTTCGCGCCATCCTGGACGCTGAAGCAGGCGCTGCACATCGCGCGCGAAGTCGAGCGCGCGTTGCGCGGGCCCGGACACAAGTCGCTGCTGCAACGGATGTTCGGCAATCGCCCGTCGCGCTGGTCGTCGAAACTGCACGGCCACGACCGCCTGCGCGCCGCCATCAACATCTTCACCCGCATGCGCTACTGCGACACCCACGGCCGCATCGATTTCGAGGCCAAGGGGACGCCGGGTTCGCAGCGCGCCGGCCTGTACCCGTGGTTCGAGGTGCCCGGCATGAAGACCCGCGACACCCGCATCGTGTGCGGACACTGGTCCGCGCTCGGCCGCTTCGCCGGACTCGGCATCTACGCGATCGACACCGGCTGCGTGTGGGGAGGGCAGCTCACCGCGCTCAGACTGGATGGCGAGGAACCGCGGTTCATCGCGGTGAATGCGGAGCCGCATCGCAAGCGCGCCTGATTCGCGGTTTCGCTCTTGCAGGTTGGGCTGAACCGGCGCTCTTGCCGGTGAAGCCCAACATGCGCGGTGATGTTGGGCTTCCGCCGATGAAGCCGGCATCAGCCCAACCTACGGAGATCGCGTTGCCATCAGCGCAGACCCGTTTCGTTGCGCGCGATCACCATGCGCTGGATCTCCGACGTGCCCTCGTAAATCTCGGTGATCTTGGCGTCGCGGAAGTAGCGCTCCAGCGGCATTTCCTTGGAATACCCCATGCCGCCGTGGATCTGCACGGCCTGGTGGGTGATCCACATCGCGGCTTCGGACGCGGTGAGTTTGGCCACCGCGGCTTCGGTCGAGAAGCGTGCGCCGGTGGTAGCGGCTTCCTGCTTCAGCCACGCCGCGCGCAGGGTCAGCAGGCGCGCCGCGTCGAGCTTGCATTTCATGTCGGCGATCTTGGCCTGGGTCATCTGGAACGAACCGATCGACTGGCCGAATGCCTTGCGGTCGCGTGAGTATTCCAGCGTCGCCTCGTAGGCGGCACGCGCGAGGCCCACGGCCTGCGAAGCGATGCCGATGCGGCCCGCGTCCAGCACGCCCATCGCGATCTTGAAGCCGTGGCCTTCCTGACCGATCACCTCGTCGGGTTGCGCGACGTAATCGTCGAACTCGATCTCGCACGTCGCCGAGGCGCGGATGCCGAGCTTGGGTTCGGTCTTGCCGCGGCCGAAGCCCTTGCGCGAGGTGTCGATCATGAACGCGGTGATCCCGCGCGAATGCTTTTCCGGATCGGTCATCGCGAACAGCAGGATGTACTTCGCGACCGGACCCGAGGTGATCCAGCTCTTCTTGCCGCTGATGACGAAAGTGCCGTCGGTCTGCTTGGCCGCGCGGCAGCGCATGGCCGTCGCGTCGGAGCCCGATTGCGGTTCGGTCAGCGCGAACGCGCCGATGGCCTCGCCCGAGGCGATCGGCGTGACGTACTTGTGCTTCTGTTCCTCGTTGCCGAATTTGAGCAGGCCGTTGCAATAGAGCGTGTTGTTGACGCTCATGATGGTCGAATGCGCGCAATCGGCCGCGGCGATCTCGATCATCGCCAGCACGTAGCTGATCGAGTCCATCCCGGCGCCGCCGTATTCCGCCGGCACCTCGATGCCCATCAGGCCGAGCTTGCCCATCTCGCGGATGTTGTCGAGCGGGAATTCGCCGGACTTGTCGAAATCCGCCGCCACCGGCGCGATGCGCTTCTGCGCGAATTCGCGCGCGATCGACTGGATCTGCAACTGCTCTTCGGAAAAGTGGAAGTCCATCGCCCTACCTCGATTTGCGGTATTCGACCAAGGTTGCCGTCGCGACGGATCGCGACAATCCAACGCTTCATGATAACCGCTCGCACCATCCGACGGGCTGCCGGAAGGTCCGGTGCTTTAATTTATCTCTCCATCCTGATATAAAGATGGAATGCTGGATCTGGTTTCCGCCACCGCGCTGCTGCGCGTGCTGTCCGACCCTACCCGGGTGCGCCTGCTCGCGCTGTTGCGGCGCGAGGAATTGACCGTCGCCGAACTGTCGTCGGTGCTGCGGCTCGCGCAGCCGCGCGTGTCCACGCACCTCGCCAAACTCAAGGAATCGGGCCTGGTGCGCGACCGCCGTGCCGGCGTGTCGGCGTATTACCGTTTCAACGAGAGCGGCTTCGACGGCGCGGCCGACCTGTTGCGCGCGCT
Organism: Rhodanobacteraceae bacterium; assembly: GCA_030123585.1. Taxonomy (NCBI): domain Bacteria; kingdom Pseudomonadati; phylum Pseudomonadota; class Gammaproteobacteria; order Lysobacterales; family Rhodanobacteraceae; species Rhodanobacteraceae bacterium. The sequence goes on along the minus strand of CP126120.1, from coordinate 3,198,450 downwards.
GGAGGACGGCGTCGACGACGCGATGCTGGATGCGGATGCGCAACGCCTGCCCGCGGTGCTGGCCGCACGCGCGCGCGTTCGCGGCTGGGCCGACAGCGTGGCCGGCGACATGGAACGCCACTACTCGCCCGGCCGCACATGGGAAACCCTGGCGCGCACCTTGTTGCAACTGCTCGAAACCGGCGACGTGCTGGACATCGCTTCGGGCGACGGCGTGCTGGAGGAACTGCTGGCGCCGCACGCGCATTCGATCGCGTGCGTCGATTCCAGCCCGAACGTGGTCGAGGCCGCGCGCAAGCGCCTGAAAGCCTTCCGCAACGTCGAGGTGATCGAGGGCGACATGCACGCGCTCGAACTCGGCGATCGCCGCTTCGACCTGGTGCTGATGATGCACGCGCTCACCTACAGCGACCGCCCGCAGCAGGCCATCGCCGAAGCCGCGCGCGTGCTGAAGCCGGGCGGCCGGCTGCTGGCGACGACGCTGGCGAAACACGCGCATCGCGCCGCGGTCGCGCCGTTCGACCACAAGAACCTAGGCTTCAAACGCGAAGATCTGACCGGTTTCGCCCGCAAGGCCGGGCTTGAAGTGCTGCAATGCGAACGCATTTCGCGCGAGGCACGCCCGCCGCATTTCGAGGTATTGAGCCTGTTGGCCAGAAAACCATGAACCCCGACTTGCCTTTCCTGCATCCCGAACGCATCGCCAGACTCGATGACGCACTCGCCCGGCGCATCCTCGTGCTGGACGGCGCGATGGGCACGATGCTGCAACAACACGCCCTCGACGAAGCCGGCTATCGCGGCGAACGCTTCGCGCATGGCTGTGACGCACGACACGACCATTCGCATGGCGGCGAGCACGCCGACGCGCAGGGTTGCCAACGCGACCTGAAGGGCGACAACGACCTTCTCTCGCTGACGCAGCCGCACCTGATCCGCGACATCCACGCCGCCTATCTCGCCGCCGGCGCGGATTGCGTCGAGACCAACACCTTCAATTCGACTTCCATCAGCCAGGCCGATTACGCGCTGCAGCACCTGGTGCGCGAGTTGAATCGCGAGGGCGCGAAGCTGGCGCGCGAAGCCTGCGACGAGGCCGAGCGCAAGACGCCGGATCGTCCGCGCTTCGCGATCGGCGTGCTGGGTCCGACCAGCCGCACCGCTTCGCTGTCGCCGGACGTCAACAATCCCGGCTTCCGCAATGTCGATTTCGACGAACTGGAAAACGCCTACGCCGAGGCGACGCGTGGCCTGGTCGAAGGCGGCGCGGACATTCTGATGGTCGAAACCATCTTCGACACATTGAACGCGAAGGCCGCGCTGTCGGGCATTGCGCGGGTGTTCGACGAGTTGGGCGGACGCCTGCCGGTGATGATCTCCGGCACCATCACCGACCGCTCGGGCCGCACTCTGTCGGGCCAGACCGCCGAGGCGTTCTGGTACTCGGTCGCGCACGCGCGACCGCTGTCGATCGGACTCAACTGCGCGCTGGGCGCGAAGGACCTGCGCGAACACGTCGAAGCACTCGCTCGCGTCGCCGACTGCGCCGTGAGCGCGCACCCGAACGCGGGCCTGCCGAACGCACTGGGCGGCTACGACGAAACCCCGGAAGAGATGGCGAAGACCCTGGGCGAATTCGCGCGCGCCGGCCTGCTCAATATCGTCGGCGGCTGCTGCGGCACCACGCCTGCACACATCGCCGCGATCGCCGCGGCCGTGCGCAGCGTCGCGCCACGCGTGCTGCCGCGGCAGCACGAACAAGCCGCATGAAAAACCTCTTAGCACGGATTTGCACGGATGCACACGGACAAGAGCGAACAGGACAAAAGCGTTTTGACGCGGATTTGCGCGGACGAACGCGGGTGGAGCAAGGAAATGCAAAAAGATTCTTCTGGAACCTCTGATCAATCCACATTCTCGTCATTCCCGCGAACGCGGGAATCCAGTGTCTTTGTTGCAACTCGTTGACGTGCAAAGACACGGGATTCCGGGTTCCGCCGCGAAAAAGCTGCGGCGGCCCCGGAATGACGAGCAAAATCAGAGCCTCCTTTTATCAGTTTTATCCCCCTTTATCAGATTTGATCCGCGTCAAGTGCCGTTGCTGTTGATCCGTGTTCATCCGTGCAAATCCGTGGTAAAGAAAAAATGAACCACCCCCGCTACACCCGCCTGTCCGGCCTCGAACCGCTGGTCATCACGCCCGACACATTGTTCGTCAACATCGGCGAGCGCACCAACGTCACCGGTTCGGCAAAGTTCAAGAAACTGATCAAGGAAGACCGCTACGACGAGGCGGTGGAAGTCGCGCGCCAGCAGGTCGAGAACGGCGCGCAGATCCTCGACGTCAACATGGACGAGGGCCTGATCGATTCCGAAGCGGCGATGGTGAAGTTCCTGCGCCTGATCGCCGCCGAGCCCGACATCGCGAAGATCCCGGTGATGGTCGATTCCTCCAAGTGGAGCGTGATCGAGGCCGGCCTGAAATGCCTGCAGGGCAAGGGCGTGGTCAATTCGATCTCGCTGAAGGAAGGCGAAGGGCCGTTCCTGGAACAGGCGCGCAAGATCCTGCGCTACGGCGCGGCCACGGTGGTGATGGCGTTCGACGAGCAGGGCCAGGCCGACACCGTCGAACGCCGCCTGGAAATCTGCGAGCGCTCGTACAAGCTGCTCACGGAAAAGGTCGGCTTTCCGCCGGAAGACATCATCTTCGATTCCAACATCTTCCCGATCGCGACCGGCATCGAGGAACACGCCAACAACGCGGTCAACTTCATCGAAGCCGCGAAGGAATTGAAGAAGCGCTTCCTGCACTCGCACATCTCAGGCGGCGTGTCCAACGTGTCGTTCTCGTTCCGCGGCAACGACAAGGTGCGCGAAGCGATCCACTGCGTGTTCCTGTACCACGCCATCAAGGCCGGGATGGACATGGGCATCGTCAACGCCGGCCAGCTTGCGATTTACGACGATCTTGACCCCGAGTTGCGCGAGCGTGTCGAGGACGTGGTGCTGAACCGCCGCCCGGATGCGACCGAACGGCTGATGGAGATCGCCGAGCAGCACAAGGGCGGCGCGCAGGACAAGGACGAAGGCAACAAGCTTGCGTGGCGCGAACTGCCGGTCGCGAAGCGGCTGGAGCACGCGCTGGTGCACGGGATCGACCAGTACGTGGTCGAGGACACCGAGGAAGTGCGCAAGACGGTCACGCGCACGCTGGACGTGATCGAAGGCCCGCTGATGGACGGCATGAACGTGGTCGGCGACCTGTTCGGCGCCGGCAAGATGTTCCTGCCGCAGGTGGTGAAGTCCGCGCGCGTGATGAAGAAGGCCGTGGCCTACCTGCTGCCCTTCATGGAAGAGGAAAAGAAGAAAAGCGGCAACACCAGCAAGTCCAACGGCAAGATCGTGATGGCGACCGTCAAGGGCGACGTGCACGACATTGGCAAGAACATCGTGGGCGTGGTGTTGGCCTGCAACAACTTCGACGTGGTCGATCTCGGCGTGATGGTGCCGGCGCAGAAGATCCTCGACACCGCGATCGCCGAGCACGCCGACATGATCGGCGTGTCGGGCCTGATCACGCCGTCGCTGGAAGAAATGGCGCACGTCGCCAGGGAAATGCGGCGGCAGAACTTCAGGATTCCGCTCTTGATCGGCGGCGCGACGACTTCGCGCGCGCACACCGCGCTCAAGATCGAGCCCAACTACGAAACCGCCTGCGTGTGGGTGAAGGACGCCTCGCGCGCGGTCGGCGTCGCGCAGACGCTGGTCAGCAAGGAACTGGTGGACGGCTTTCTGGAAAAGGTGCGTGCCGAGTACGCCGAGGTGCGCGAACGCCACCGGAACCGCGGGCCAGCCAAGCGGCTGGTGTCGCTCAAGGACGCGCGCGCCAACGACTCGAAGTTCGACTGGAAGAACTACACGCCGCCCACGCCGAACAAGCCCGGCATCACGGTGATCGACGACATCCCGTTCACCGAACTCCTCAAGGTCACGGACTGGACGCCGTTCTTCCAGGCGTGGGAATTGCACGGCCACTACCCCGCGATCCTCAGCGATCCGGTGGTCGGCCCGCAGGCCACCGAACTGTTCAACGATGCGCAGAAGATCCTGAAAAAAATCATCGACGAAAAATGGCTGCGCGCCAAGGCGGTGATCGGATTCTGGCCAGTAGCCCGCGTGGGCGACGACCTGGAACTGATCGACGGCGACGAACGCGTAATGCTTCACCACCTTCGCCAGCAAGCCGACAAACCCGTCGAGCGCCCCAACCTGTGCCTGTCCGATTTCATTGCGCCCAAGGAAACCGGCGTCAAGGACTGGATCGGCGGCTTCGCCGTCACCGCCGGCCTCGGGATCGAGGAACACCTCGAACGTTTCCACAAGGACAACGACGATTACTCGGCGATCATCCTGAAGGCGCTGGCCGACCGCATGGCCGAGGCGCTGGCCGAGTGGATGCACCGCGAAGTGCGCACGAAATACTGGGGCTACATGCCCGACGAGACGCTCGACAACGAAGCGCTGATCGCGGAGAAATACCGCGGCGTTCGCCCGGCGCCTGGTTATCCCGCCTGCCCCGACCACACCGAGAAGGCCACCCTGTTCAAGCTGCTGGACGCGACGAACAACGCCAGCATCGAACTGACCGAAGGCTTCTCGATGTACCCGGCGGCCGCGGTATCCGGCTGGTATTTCAGCCACCCTGACAGCCAGTATTTCGTGGTCGGCAAACTCACGAAAGACCAGGTCGAGGATTACGCGGAACGCAAGGGCTGGACGCTGGCCGAAGCCGAACGCTGGCTGTCGGCCAACCTCGATTACGATCCGGATTGAGGGATCGACGACGGTGCTGCGCGCGCGTCACACGCACCTGCAGCGCTCACGGCGATCAAAGCGTCGCGCCGCCCATCGAACGCGCGGCGTGCATCGCCGCGAACCCGCCCATGAGGCCGAACAGGATCGCCAGCACGAATGCGATCAGGGCGAAGATCAGGACGGCTCGGCAGTAGTTCTGTTTGCTCGGGTGCGTGCCGCTGGAAAAAACCCACACGAACAACATCACCAGTCCGACAATGGGGATGGCGAGGATGATCAGGGTGAGAATCCAGTCCCCCAACGAAACCGGCGCCGATTCGCGTGCAGCAAGCTGTGCGTTCATGTGTGCTCCTTCGCGTCATGGATCGAACGGAACCCGGCGCCGCAGCGCGGCAACGGTCCATATCAACTTTGTTTCGCCCCTGGGCGTGGACGCCCGCTGCCGATCCTAGCCGACGATCACGGTATCTGCACCCGCAGGCACCCTTGGCATCAAGCCGCCATGTCGCCCGTCGTGGTGTTCCTGTGGTGCCGCAGGTGCATCACCAGGTTGTAAACCGACACGAACACCGGAAACAAATTGGACAGGATCCCCACCGAATCGTTCTTGCCGACCGTGAAATACGCCAGCAGCAGCACGCTGCCGCACACCGACAGCACCCAGAACGAGAGCGGCATCACCACCCGCTTGTGCTTGCGGGTTGCGTACAACTGCACGAACCAGCGGCTGGTGAACAGCACCATGCCGAGAAGACCGACCGCCTTCCACGGCGTGACCTGGAAATCAAGCAGGGCTTGCAGGATGTTGTGCATGGCGAGGTTCCGGCTTGAATTGAGGGCCGGATTGTAGCAACCGCCCGGCTCCGCCGATTGACCGCAGCCGGCGTCGCCCATAGACTTGCCGGTTCGCGCTGGGCGGTTAGCTCAGCGGTAGAGCACTGCCTTCACACGGCAGGTGTCGCAGGTTCGATCCCTGCACCGCCCACCAGCCATGCGTTCACCAAAAGGCCAACCCGAAGGTTGGCCTTTTCGTTGGTGGACTGCCGCGCGGACGTGCAGCACGGTACACGTCCTTGATCGACGCCCGTCACGCGCGCCGATCAATGCGAAGCGCCGCCGCGCGCCGCGGCCACGTCCTTGGCGGTGACCGGCTTGCCCTGGTTGCCCCACGACGAACGCTCGTGGTTGATGATGTCGGCAATCTCGGCATCGTTGAGAACCTTCTCGAACGGCGGCATCGCGCTGGGATAAACCGTGCCGCCGATGTTGCGTCCGTGCGCGCCGTGCAGGATCGTGTCGATCTGCACCTTCGGGTCGGGATCCTGCACCACCGGATCGTCCTTGAGCGGCGGGAACGCGCCGGGCAGGCCCATGCCGGTGGCCTGGTGACAGGCCGCGCAATTGGCGGCGTACAGCGACTCGCCTTTGGCCGCATCGTATTGGTACGGACCGGCCGGCACCGCCAGAGTCGAAGCGCTCGCCGAGGGCGTCGCCGCAGCGGATGCAGCCGGCGCCGACGCCGGGGCCGTCACCACCGCCGGCGCCGCGGCTTCGCCGGGCGCGTGGACCGCGAAGATGCCTTGCGCGCCGATGCTCATGTGCGCCATGTCATGGTCCACGAACGGGTACTTGCCGGGCTCGGTGAGGACCATGTCGAACACCGCGCCGGCACCCGGCCCGACCGTGTAGGTGGACACGCCGGTCAACGCGTGCGCCGGGTTGCCGTCGGGATAAACCTCGTCGAAGATCGCGCCGATGACGTGGAAGGAACTCCACAGGTTCGGGCCGGCGTTCACGAAGTACACGCGCACGCGCTTGCCCGCGGCAACGGGCAGCGGATGGTCGCGGTACTGGAACGCAGCGCCGTTGAACACGACCTCGTCGGGCCGCTCCTGCTGCATCTTTTCGAAGTCGGGTCCCATCAGGTTGCCGGACACCTGCCGCGTGTACCACTCGCTCTGCACGATCACGTAGCTCTCCGCGGCCGGCGGCAGCGGGGTCGCCGGATCGACGATGATCGCGCCGTACATCCCGTTGCCCATGTGCAACAACACCGGCGGCGTGCCGCAGTGGTACACGAACGCCCCGGCGACCTTGGCCACGAACGAGTACTTGATCGATTCGCCGGGCTTGACTTCGACGTAGTGCCGGCTCGGCGGCGTGATCGCCGAGTGGAAGTCGAGCGAGTGCTCCATGTTGCCCTTGTTGGTGAAGACCACGTTGACCGTCTGGCCCTGGCGGACGTGGATCACGGGACCGGGCACGCTGTCGCCGAAGGTCCAGGCCTGGTACTCGACGCCGCTGGCGATGCTGACGGTCTTGTCCGTCGCCACCACGTGCACCTCGACGCTGTCACCGGTGCCGATCAACGGCGGCAGGCGCGCATCGCGTGTGGCCGGGATCGGCGCGTTCGACGCCAGCGCCAGCGGTGAAACCGCGGCGGCGGCGGCGACCGGCGACGGCGACTTCACGTTGAAGCTGCTGTGCAGGCCCGCGATCAGCAACGCCAGCAGCACCGCGACCGCGAGCAGCGCCGGAACCTGCACGCGCCAGGGCAGCACCGCCGGCGCGCGCACCGGCGTGGTGTCGCGGCTCCACTCCGAGATGAGCCGCCACTTCGGCCAGCGCCGTTCGATCAGGTAATCGAGGCTGTAGGGCACGAATCCCGCGCGGTAGTCCAGCCCGATCAAGGCGATGAAGATCAGCACGTAACTGATCGCGGTGCCCATGTTGGTCGCGCCCACGGTGTACGGACCGCCGAACCCTTCCGCGGTGCTCCACACCAGCAGGCTGAACAGCGCGCCGAGGACGTACAGCGTCTTGCGCCCGATGCCGAGCAGCAGCGCCAGCGCGATCAGGCTTTCGATGATGCGGGTGAGCCAGACGAACAGCGTGGCGTGCGGCGTCACCACCGCGATCCACAGCGAGAACCACCACGCCGACCAGCCCGGCTGTCCGTGCGCGGCGTTGTGCAGGTAGCCGACGTAGTGCGCCGCGAAGTCCGGCGACCAGGTGAGCGCGGCGCCCAACGCCCAGATCACGCCGAAGGCGACGCGCAACCCGGTGGTGGCGATGGCCGGCCAGGTGGATGCGAAACGGCTGGATGGTTCTGGCTCTGACATGGGAATGTTCACTCCAAAATATCGCCCAGTTTAGCGATGCGTACGTGAAGGCCTCGATGACGCGGATCATGGACGCGACCTCTGCGGTCGAACCCGGCGCGAAAGCGCCCGCGCATGCGCCGACCGGCGTCAGCCCGCACTCACTCACCCGGCCAGATCGCGACGTGCGGTGCGCCGTCCGCGCCGATCCGGCCGCGGTACATGCCGTCGGTGTTGAACGGCATCGCGAACGCGCCGTCGGCGCCCAGCACGATCGCACCGCCACTGCCACCCAGCTCAGGAATCTCGCGGTTCACGACTTCCCCGGCCGCTTTCGCAACGGACTGATGCATCGCCGCGACGCGCATGCACACCGCGTGCGCGGCTGCGGTGCGGATGTAGTACTCGCCCCAGCCGGTGCCGCTCATCGCGCAGGCGGCGTTCGCGTAAGTGCCGGCGCCGATCACCGGCGAGTCGCCGATGCGGCCCCAGCGCTTGCCGGTCATGCCGCCGGTCGAGGTCGCGGCGGCAAGCCGGCCTTGCGCGTCCAGCGCCACCGCGCCGACCGTGCCGAAATGATCCACGCGTTCGCCCTGCGCGGCCTGACGCAGCGCATCCTGCCACTGCCGTCGGCGGACCTCGGTGTGAAAGTACTCGGGATCGACCAGTGCGACACCCTGTTCGCGCGCGAACGCCTCGGCGCCCTCGCCCGCCAGCATCACGTGCGGCGAATGTTCCATCACCGCGCGCGCCAACAAGATCGGATTGCGCACGTGCTGCACGCCGGTGATCGCGCCCGCGCGCAACGTGGCGCCATCCATGATCGCGGCGTCGAGCTCGTGGGTGCCGGCATGCGTGAACACCGCGCCGCGGCCGGCGTTGAAACACGACGCGTCTTCCAGCACCACGACCGCGGCTGTCACCGCATCGAGCGCCGAGCCGCCCGCCGCGAGCGCTGCATGACCGCACCGCAGAGCTTCCGCAAGCGCGTCGCGCACCATGCGTTCGGTCGCCGCATCCATGTCGCGGCGGATCACGCCGGCGCCGCCGTGGACGAGCAGGACAGACGCAGCTTTCGACACGCTGATCGGCATTGCGACAGTATAGATATACTGCGTCTCGGGTTTTGCGTCCGTTCTACGCCGGCTTGTGCGACGCCGCTTCTCGCGCAGGGCAGCCCGCGAGCGGCGTGATGTCGACCGTGTAGCGTGGTGTGGCGTCGGTCGTCCCCACAGTGACGCGAAGAGGATCACCCAACGCACCAATCAGTACAGGTTTGGCCAACTTGTGTCCGGCGGAATCGAAAATCGTGGTGACGATGCGAACGCGGCCACCCTGAAGCGGCGTGACGATCGCTTCCACTGCCAATGCCCGGGAACTCACGCGCGCCGCCTTGCCTGGAGGCTGACACATCATCACCTCGAACCGATGGACGTCCTGGCTTTCCTGCTTGCCTTGCGCAGCTTCGACTTTCATTTTCAACTGGTATTCGGCTGCACCATCAACATGACGATCCGCGCTCGAACCAGTAGCGGGTGCCGCGACGGCATACGCGCCGCCGGTGCCAAGTAGGATCACGACTCCCGCCACAACCACGCCACTGGCGCGACGAACCCGACCCGGCTGGGCTTGTTTCAACATGGCGATACGCTCCGCAAGGGGATGACGAGGGGACCACGCGCAACCCACCGGCAACGGACACGCGGCCGACTGGGTTTTCAACATCGCATCCGCATAACTGCGCCGCTGGCCGCGGTTTTTGCGCAGCACTCCAGCGTCGCAGGCGAACTCCTGGTCGCGGCGCAGCGCAGATAGTGCCCACCATGCCAACGGATGGAACCAGAAAGCCGCAGCCACGAGTTGCGCCACAAGGCACCACCAACCATCGCGGCGGCGCGCGTGCATGTCCTCGTGCGCGAGAATCAACCTCCGTTCGGCATCGCCGTAGCGCTCATCGAAATCGCGCGGCACCACGATGCACGGACGCCAGGCACCGACCAGCGCCGGCCCGACCGACGGGTCGGCCGCTCGCAAAACGGGGCAGCGTGACGCCGTTCCGTACCACACGGCGCCACGCAGCCGCATGCGGTAGCGAATTTGCGCATGCACGGCCAGCGACAACGTCAGGATGGCTCCGATGAACCAGAGAACGGCCGTCCACAGTCGCCAATCGTCCGCGCCGGAAGCGACGACGCCCGGAGCAGTCGCACCAGGCAACGTGGTGATGGCGACGACGAGCGGCGGCAACGACGACATCGGGACCGCTGCATGCGGCAGCAGACTCGCCGCCATCGCCAACGCCGGAAACAGCCACAACGAGAACGCGCACTCGGCACCGAACGCACCGCGGCAGGGCTTGCGCAACGCGGCAACTACCAGCACCGCGACGGTGAACACCAGCAGCAGCGGCCAGCCCACCCGGCACCAGGCCGTAACGAGCAACTCAATGTTGTTCATCATCGAGATCCTTCAGCAGTTCGCGCAATTGCGCGATGTCCTTCTTCGACAACTTGCGCTGCTCGCTGAAATGCGCGACCAGAGGTGCAACCCTTCCCCCGAACAGGCGATCGACCAGACTTTTGCTTTCACCGAACACGTACTGTTCGCGGCTGATCTGCGGACGGTAGAGATAGCGGCGTCCATCGCGCGCGGCCTTCACCGCACGTTTCTTGAGCAGGCGGTTCAGCAACGACTTGACCGTTCCTTCTTGCCAGCCCCGTTGCACGCCGACCTGATCAAGGATGTCCTGGGCGCTGAGTGGCTCCTTGCGCCACAGGGCTTCCATCACGGCGGACTCGGCTTCGCTGATCGGCATGATTTCGTTTACGCGTGTGAACGTTATGCACTGTTTACACCCGTAAGCGATTCGCTGTCAAGCAGGTATGTCTGGCCGGACCGGCAGATCAGGGATCACCGTGTTCGGCCGATTGACCGGTATCCGACGCAACCTTCTCATGCGGGGGCGCGAGGACAGGCAGCGCGGCGTCGGGCGGCTGCGCGGCCGGGAAGTGCACGGTCGCGGTGGTGCCCTTGCCGAGCTCGCTTTCGAGCGTGACCTGCCAGCCGTAGCGGTCGGCGATGCGCCGCACGATCGCGAGTCCGATGCCGTGGCCCTTGTCGCCGGTGCGGCTGCCGCGGTAGAACGCCTGGAACGCGCGCTCGAGGTCTTCCTCGCTCATGCCGCTGCCGGTGTCTATCACGTGCACCTTGTCGGATTCCACCTCGACAATGACCTGCCCGCGCTCGGTGTAGAGACAGGCGTTGCGGATCAGGTTGCCGACCATCACCGCGAACACCCGCGGCGGCGCGTGCAGCGCAAAGCGCCCACGTTCCACCAGCAGCATCTCGACCGGTTTGCCGGCCAGCAATTCGCGGTAGCGCGCGACCTCGGCGCCGACCACGTCGTTGGCGAGGAAATCCTCCTCGCGCAGGCCGGTGCCCGATTCGCGCGCCAGCACCAGGAAGGTTTCGATCAGCGCTTCCATCTCGCGCACCGAGCGGCGGATGCGCGCCAGCGAACGCTGCGCGAACGGACTCATCGCTTCGTCGGCCAGCACGTCCACCGCGACCTTCATCACGGTCAACGGCGTGCGCAGTTCGTGGCTGGCGTCGCGGGTGAAGTTGCGCTCGCGCTCGACGAAGGCTTCCAGCCGGTTGGCGAAGTTGTACAGGGCCATGACCAGCACTTCGACGTCGCTGTCGGTCGCCGCCGGCAGGCGGCCGGGCGCGAGCGAATCGGGATCGGGATGGTCGGGATTCCAGTGCCGCACCACGCGCGCCAATTCGATCACGGGCGACAGGGCCTTGCGCGAGGCGCGGTAGGTCAGCCACGTCGCGAAGTAGATCAGCAGCACCACGAGGACGACCGGGATCACCCCGAACAGCATCACCTCGCTGTTCGGACGGTCGTTGTTGAACACGAAATACAACCGGCCGTGCGGGTCGTCCCTCACCAGCACCGAGCCGACGGTCCCGTCGGGCTGGCGGAGCTGGTGGAAGCCGGGCGCGAGTCCGCGCAGGTTGGCCGGGATGGCCGCGTCCGACTGCCCGGGCGCCTGCCGGTAGCCGCGGAGCAGCCACGTGTCCGGCAGCGGCGTGCCGGGATCACGCGCCAACTGCCCGCTGTAGTACTGCGCCTCGCGGTCCAGTTCCTGGCGGGCGATCGCCTGGCGGCTGGAACTCGCGGTCGCGTAGACGCCGAGCGCGGTGATCACGCTGATCGCCGCCACCCACAGCGAGAACATCACCCAGAAGCGGTGGCCGATGCTGGCGTACCTGGCCATGTGTCGAGCTTAACCCGGAGCGCGCATCCGTGGCGAGATTCGATGCGCTCGCGGCGGTGCGGCGCCGTGCCGTCAGGCGTGGCGGGCCTGCGTCTCCGCCTTCGCCTCGGCATCGAGGTCGGCGATGCGGTATCCCGCGCTGTGGATGGTGTGCAGCAGCGGGCGCGCGTAAGGCTTGTCCACCACCCGGCGCAGGTTGTACAGGTGCGAACGCAGCGTGTCGGAGTCGGGCAAGGTGTCGCCCCAGATCTCGCGCTCGATGTCGTGGCGCGACACCACCCGCGGCGATTCGCGCATCAGGATCGTGAGCAGCTTCAGCCCGATCGGCGAGACCTGCAGTTCCTCGCCGTCGCGGACGATCCGCAGCGTCGAGGTATCCAGCGTGAGGTCGCCGACCTGGTAGACCTCGCTGGAAACCTGCCGCCGCTCGCGCCGGATCAGTGCGCGGATGCGTGCTTCCAGTTCGCGCGGTTCGAACGGCTTGACCAGGTAATCGTCGGCGCCGGCGTCCAGTCCGATCAACTTGTCTTCGAGCGTGTCGCGCGCGGTCAGCATCAGCACCGGCGTGGTCTTCTTGGCTTCGCCGCGGAGCTTGCGGCACACGTCCAGCCCGTCCATGCCGGGCAGCATCAGGTCCAGCACGATCACGTCGTAGTGGTCGGAGACGGCCAAGTGCAGGCCGCTCACGCCGTCGCCCGCGAAATCGACCGAATAGCCGCGCCGTTCGAGGAACTCGCCGATCATTTCGGCGATGCCGCCGTTGTCCTCGACCAGCAGGATCAGCCCGGTCTGCTTTTCATGTTCGGCTTCGCTCATGGCCGGCAATGTGCCCGCTGCCAGGTGATCGCGGCGTGAATGCGCCCGGCGAATATCGTACGTGCGGCCGCCCTTGCGCGGGACGTGCGCCGGGCGTCAACCGATCCTCGCACGGCGCGTTGACCCTTCGGGCGGGCAATGACCGCCTGGCATCACGAGCGGTTCCGCGGCGGACATCCTCCCCTCCTGCCCGCCGTGGATGTGAGGCGCTCTGCCGCAAGCGGCAACGCTTGCGGCAGCTTTTTTGCCGCCCCTTCCGCAGACTCAATCGTTGCGGGGAACGCTGACCTTGCCCTTGACGCCGTGATGGTGGACGTCGCCGCTACCCAGGCTGCCGACGCTGAAATCACCGCCCACGCCGTTCGCCCCGAAATCGCCCGAACCGACGCTGCGCGCGCTCACGTTGCCGCCGGCCTGTTCGATGCTCACGTCGCCGGACGCGACCGCGCCGACCGCCACGTCGCCCTTGACGTTGCGCGCGACGAGATCGCCCGAGCCCACGCTTTGCACCTTGACGCTGCCGCCCACGCCCGCGAGCTTGGCGTCGCCCGAAGCCACCGAACCGATCGACACGCTGCCGGTGACATTGCGCAACCCCAGGTCGCCCGAACCGACCGAGTCCGCGCGGGCGTCGCCGCGCACGCCGTCCACGGTCACGTCGCCCGAACCCAAGCTGGACAGGTTCAGGCTGCCGACGTCGTTCGCCACGACGTCGCCCGAACCGACCCGCAAGGCCAGTTCGCCGGCGATGCCATTGACCTTGAGATCGCCCGAACCCAGCGTGGCATCGAGCGCGGCGAGCTTGCTCGCCGTGGCGTCGCCCGAACCTTCCTTCAACCGGACCGCCAGCGCCTGTGGCACGCGCACGTCCAGCTTCAGGTAGGCGTAGGAACCGCCTTCGACGAAGTTGAAGATGGAAAAGAAATGCATGTTGTGGTCGCCGTCGCGCGCGATCACGCTGGCGGTGTCGCCGCTGCGCGCAGTCTCGACCTTGATGTCCGGCAGCCACTTCGGGTCCGACGCGCAGGCGGTGCCGCGGACTTCGATTTTCGCGAGTCCCGGCTGGCCCTGGATCACGAGGCTGTCCGGGCCGATCTCCACCGCCAGCAGTTTCAGGCCGGCCGCGTCGATCTCGGCGTTGCGCGGCGCGCTGTAGCGGCACGGTTCGGCGGCCGCCGCGCATGCGGAGGCCACGAGCAGGGACACGCATGTCAACAACACGATGGATCGTCGCATGATCTTCTCCGGCGCTGCCGCGATCGCGGCGGGACGAAGTGAGGTTAATCGGGGGCGCCGTGCGGCTCATGTGCCCAAAGTCCGCATGACTTGCGGCAGGGGTAGCGTGCGCTCCGCGCACGATGGTTCCGCGACGCATGATCGGCAACGTGCGCAGAGCGCACGCTACTGCTCTTCCGCCTTCGCCTTGTCCCACAGCGCATCCTGCTCGGCCAGCGACTTGCCCGAAAGGCTCTCGCCAGCCGCGGCCGCGAGCTGTTCCATGCGCCGGAAGCGACGCTCGAACTTGGCATTGGCGTGGCGTAGCGCCGCAGAGAAATCCACCTTCGCGTGTCGCGCGAGATTCACCAGCACGAATGCGATGTCGCCAATTTCATCCAGCAGGCGGTCGTGCCCACTACCAGCCGCAAACTCCGCGCGCACTTCCGCGATTTCCTCTTCAAGCTTGTCCAGCACCGGTTCCGGTCCCGGCCAGTCGAAGCCGACCGTCGCGGCCTTGTCGCACAACTTCAGCGCACGCTTCCATTCGGGAAGGCCGCGCGCGATGCCGGCCAGCGCACTTGCGTCCGCATTGCCGGACGCGGCGCGCTCGGCGCGCTTGATTTCGCTCCATGCCCGCGATTGCTCTTCGGCGCTCGCGTAATGCGCCTCGCCGAACACGTGCGGATGCCGGCGCACCAGCTTGTCGCTGATCGCCATGACCACGTCGCCGAAATCGAACAAGCCCTGTTCCTCGGCCATGCGCGCGTGGAACACCACCTGCAGCAACAGGTCGCCCAGCTCGTCCTTGAGCGCGGCATAGTCCCTGCGATCGATCGCATCGGCGGTTTCGTAGGCTTCCTCGATGGTGTACGGCGCCACGGTCTCGAATGTCTGCGCGACATCCCATGGACAGCCGCGTTCCGGGTCGCGCAGCTTCGCCATGATCGCGAGCAGCGCATCGATGTCGCCACGCGCCGTGGCACTCATGGCGTCGCGCGCATCCGCGCGAGCCAATCGATCGAGGTGTCGCCCACGGCGAGGAACTCCGGATTCAACAACGATTCCTTGCGGTTGTACTGCAGCGGCGCGCCCTGCAAATCCAGCACCGCGCCGCCGGCCTGCTCGACCACACATTGCGCGGCCGCAGTGTCCCATTCCGACGTCGGGCCGAGCCGCAGGTACAGGTCGGCGTCGCCGCGCGCGACCATGCAGAACTTGATTGACGAGCCCACCGACAGCAGCCGATGCTCGCCGAGCCGCGCGAGCACCTCGGCCTGGCGATCGCTGCCGTGCGAACGGCTGCCGGCCACCACCGGAACCGCCGCGGCCGCGCGCGTCGCGATCGGACGCGGCATCGCGCCCGGCGCCGATTCCAGGAACGCGCCCTCGCCCGCCACGCCGTAGTACGACTCGCCGGTCACCGGCAGCAGCACCACGCCCAGCACCGGCGCGTGGTTTTCGATCAGCGCGATGTTGACGGTGAATTCGCCGTTGCGCTTCACGAATTCGCGGGTGCCGTCCAGCGGATCGACCAGCCAGTAGCGTTGCCACGCGCGGCGCGTTGCCCACGCGATGCTTTTCGATTCCTCCGACAGCACCGGGATGTCCGGCGTCAGGACGCGCAGGCCCTCCACGATCACGCGGTGCGAGGCCATGTCGGCCGCGGTCAGCGGCGAATCGTCGGATTTCTGCTCGACCGCGAAACTGCCGGCGTAGATTTCCAGGATCGCCGCGCCCGCGCGGCGCGCGAGCTGGCGGGTTTCGAGCGCAAAGCGTTCCAGGGTACTCATGCCGGACGAAACCTTCCTTCGAGGTATTCACGCGTGATGAAAAGCGCGGCGATCGAACGTCCTTCCGACACGTCATCGCGCGCCAGCAGCCGATGCAACTCGGAAAGCTTCCACGGCACCACTTCCAGCGGCTCCGGTTCGTCGCCGGGACGGCGCTGGGGATACAGGTCCTGCGCCAGCACCACGCCCGCCTGGTGGCTCATGTACGCCGGCGACAACGACAGGGTGGTCAGCGGCGTCAGCTTGCGCGCGGCGTAGCCCACTTCCTCCTGCAGTTCGCGGTTGGCCGCCTGCAGCGCGGTTTCGCCGCGGTCGATGCGCCCCTTCGGTACGCCAAGTTCGTAGCGATCCAGCCCCGCGCCGTATTCGCGCACCAGCAGCACGGTGGCGTCGTCGAGCATCGGCACGATGAACACCGCGCCCATGCCCGACGCGGTGAGGCGCTCGAAGGTGCGGCGCGCGCCGTTGGAGAACGCAAGGTCGACTTCCTCCACGCGCAGGAAGCGGCTGTCGCGCGCGGCGCGTCTCGCGAGGATCTCGGGCGGCGTGGGCATCCGGTGATTGTAACGAGTCGCCGCCGCCGGAACCGATCGAATCAGTGGCCGGACGCGGAGGACGCGCTGGCCGGCGCCGCGACGCTCGACGCCGGCTGCGGCAACGGCACCTTCTTGCCGGTGAGCGATTCCGCCGGCGGCATCGACAGGCGGATGTCGTCGTCGTTGCTGGGCGGCGGTGGCGGGGCGTCGCCCGCGCAACCGGCGAGCAGCATCAGCGGCGAGACCGCGCAATGGATCTTGATGCCGCCGGGCAAATGGACGGTCTTCTGCACCGTGGTCTTCTCGATCGCCTTGTCGACCGCGCGGCCGATCGTTTTCGCGCCCAGGCTTTCCTTGTCCGGCGCCCAGTCCTGGTTGAAGCGCGTCGGCTTGTACGGCACCGGCGACTTGCCGCTGTAGATCTGCGAGCCCTTGATCCCCGGTGCGCTGTAGGCCGGCACCGGTTGCGGCGCTGCGCTGGAGGACGGCAGCCGGATCTGTCCGTTCGATTCGTAGAGCCGCAACGGCGGCGTCTTGACGCCCTCCAGCGTCGCGCTGATCGCGCCCTTCGCCTGCGCTTCGCGGTGCACCAGTGGCGGCGGCGCGGCCGGCGCGGGCTGTCCCGGCAACGGCGGGGGTGGCAGCAACGGCGGCGGCGGTTCCAATGACGGCTCGATGAGGAAGACCGAGACGACGCCGCTCTGGTTTTCGCGGTACGGAGCCGGGCGCAGGATCCACCAGGCCAGCCACGCCAGCAGCACGTGCGCCAGCACCACCAGCGCGACCAGCAGCCACAGGCTGCGGCGGTCGCGCGGCGGCGGCACACGCTGGGTGAGCCGCACGTAAGGCAGGCCGGACAGCTCGGCGGCGGCATCGTGCACGGCCCCGCGATCGCGGGGTCGTGGCAGCTCCTCGATTTCCCGTTCCTCGTTGCGTGGCATGCGGCCGGCCGATGCGCGCGCGTTGCGCGTGTGGAAGTGTAGGGGATGCGCGATGACCGTCATCGCGGGGAGGCGCGTGTTGAGACCATCCTCCGGGCTTCAGGTTCCTTGGGACCGCTTGACCCGTTGACCGGATTGGCGCATGGTCACGCGACCGCCGCCATCGAAAAGCGAGGTCGTCATGAGCGCCTACACCACCGGAGACATCCGCAACGTGGCCCTGGCGGGCCACGCAGGCGCAGGCAAGACGACTCTGTTCGAAGCCCTGCTGGTCGCCGGCGGCGCGATCCAGACGGCGGGCACGATCGAACGCGGCAGCACGGTGTCCGACTACGACGACCAGGAGAAACAGCGCCAGCACTCGATCCACTCCACCATCGCGTCGATCGATGCGGCGAACTGTCATATCAACCTGATCGACACCGCGGGCTACGCGGATTTCCGCGGCGAAACCCTGGCAGCGCTGGCCGCGGTCGAGACCTGCGCGGTGGTGGTCAACGCCGCCAACGGCATCGAGCACGGCACGCGCCGGCTGATGCACTACGCGAAGGAGCGGCGGCTCGCGCGGATGCTGGTGGTCAACCGCATCGACATGGAGGGCCTGGACCTCGCGGCGCTGGTCGACGAACTGCGCGACGAATTCGGACCCGAGTGCCTGCCCGTGAACCTGCCGGCGGCGCACGGCGCGAAGGTGGCAGATTGCTTTTACGCGCACGACGGCGACAGCGACCTTGGCCGAGTCGCCGACGCGCACCAGCGGATCATCGACCAGGTGGTCGAGATCAACGAACGCCTGATGGGCCGTTACCTCGAAGAGGGCGAGGACCGGATTTCGCCCGAAGACCTGCACGAGGCTTTCGAACAATGCCTGCGCGAGGGCCATCTGGTGCCGATCTGTTTCACCTCCGCACGCACCGGCGCGGGTGTCGCGGAGTGGCTGCAGATCGCGCAGAAGTTGCTGCCGCATCCGGGCGAGGCCAATCCGCCGCCGTTCGTGAAGGGCGCCGGCGCCGATGCGAAACCCGTCGAAGCGAAACCCGATCCCGCCGCGCACGTGATCGCGGACGTGTTCAAGATCATCAACGATCCCTTCGTCGGCAAGCTCGCGGTGTTCCGCGTATGGCAGGGCACGGTCAGGAAGGATTCGCAACTCTTCATCGACGACGGCAAGAAGCCGTTCAAGGTCGGGCACCTGTTCCGCCTGCAAGGCAAGGATCACGTCGAGATCGAGCGCGCGATCCCGGGCGACATCGCCGGCGTCGCCAAGGTGGACGAAGTCCATTTCGACGCGGTGCTGCACGACTCGCACGACGAGGATCTGATCCACCTGCAGCCGCTCGCGTATCCGCTGTCGATGTTCGGCCTCGCGGTGGAACCCAGGCACAAGGGCCAGGACCAGAAGCTCGCGACCGCGCTGGCCAAGCTCGCCGAGGAAGATCCCTGCCTCGGCGTCGAGCACAACAAGGAATTGAACGAGACGGTGGTGCGCGGCCTCTCCGACCTGCACCTGAAACTGGTGCTGGAACGCATGCGCGATCGCTACGGCGTCGAGGTGACCACCCACCCGCCGCGCATCGCCTATCGCGAAACCATCGGCGCCAGGGCCGAAGGCCACCACCGCCACAAGAAGCAGACCGGCGGCGCCGGCCAGTTCGGTGAGGTGTTCCTGCGCGTGGAACCGTTGCCGCGCGGCGCGGGCTTCGAGTTCAGCGACGAGAGCAAGGGCGGCGTGATCCCCAACCAGTACATCCCCGCGATCGAGAAAGGCGTGCGCCAGGTGCTCGAACACGGCGCCATCGCGGGCTACCCGATGCAGGACGTGCGCGTGGTCGTGTACGACGGCAAATACCACCCGGTCGATTCCAAGGAAGTCGCGTTCGTGTCGGCCGGCAAGAAGGCTTTCCTCGACGCGGTGTCGAAAGCCCGGCCGATCGTGCTGGAACCCATCGTCAACCTCGACGTCAACGTGCCCGAGCAATACATGGGCGACGTCACCGGCGGGCTGGCCTCCAAGCGCGCGCGCATCAACGGCACCGATTCATTGCGCGGCGGCGTGCTGGTGGTCAAGGCGCAGGCGCCGCTGGCGGAAGTGGTCGACTACCAGACCGAATTGCGTTCGCTGACCGGCGGCGAAGGCCGCTTCGCGATGGAATTGTCCCACTACGATCCGGTGCCGCCGCAGATCCAGAAGCAGCTCACCGAGGCCTACAAGCCCAAAACCGAAGAAGACTGAGATCGTGTCGTCCCGCTGCACCACTCGTGAGGAGAACCGCCATGACACTCGCTTCGCTGTGGTTGCCGATCATCCTGTCCGCCGTGTTCGTATTCATCGCCAGCGCGTTGAACAACATGTTCCTGAAGTTCTGGCACACGCCGGACTACCGCAAGTTTTCCAACGAGGACGAGGTGCGCGCCGCGATCCGCGCCGGCACTCCGGCGCCGGGACACTACGTGGTGCCCTGGTGCGTCGGGCCCGAAGCCACGAAGGATCCGGCGATGAAGGAGAAGTTCGCGCAGGGCCCGGTCGGCATGGTGATCCTTCGCCGCAACGGATCGATGAACATGGGCACGTCACTGGTGCAGTGGTTCCTGTTCTGCATCCTGGTGTCACTGCTATGCGCACTGATCGCGCTCATGTTGCCGGCGGGCGCCAACACGCATTTCGTCTTCCACACCACCGCGCTGGCCGCGCTGCTCGGCTACGCCTTCGGTTCCTTTCCGGATGCAATCTGGTGGGGCTTTCCCTGGCGCGTCGCGTTCAAGTACATCGTCGATGGCATCGTCTACGCGATCATCACCGGCGTGACCTTCGCCTGGCTCTGGCCGGCAGCGTAGCGCCCGCAGGTTGAAACCGGCCTACCGCCCGCGTCCGCGGAAGCGGTCGGTCGCGCCCACCAGTTCGTGCACGTTGCCGGGCTCGAACGCGGAGTGCCCGGCATCCGGCACGATGCGCAGGTCGGCCTGCGGCCACGCGCAGTGCAAGTCCCAGGCGCTGCGCGCCGGGCACACCACGTCGTAGCGGCCCTGCACGATCACCGCAGGGATGCCGTGCAGGCGATGCGCGTTGCGCAGCAACTGGTCGTCGTGCTCGAAGAATCCGCGATTCACGAAATAGTGGTTCTCGATGCCGGCGAACGCCAGCGCGAATTCATCGCCGGCGCTGGCCGCGACGTAGGCCTCGTTCTGCAGCAGGAAGCTGGTCGAGGCCTCCCACACCGACCACGCGCGCGCGGCGGCGAGCCGCACCGCCGGATCGCCCGACGTCAGGCGCTTGTGGTACGCGCCGATCAGGTCGCCGTGTTCGGCTTCCGGAATCGCGGCGAGGTATTTTTCCCACGCATCGGGATACAGCATGTCGCAGCCGCGCTGGTAGAACCACTGCAGTTCGCGCTGGCGCAACATGAAGATGCCGCGCAGCACCAGCTCGGTGACGCGGTCGGGATGGGTTTCCGCGTACGCCAGCGCCAGCGTCGAACCCCACGAACCGCCGAACACCTGCCAGCGCTCGATGCGCAGATGCGCCCGCAGGCGTTCGATGTCGGCCACCAGGTCCCAGGTGGTGTTCTCGCGAAGTTCCGCGTGCGGCGTGGAACGCCCGCAGCCGCGCTGGTCGAACAGCACGATCCGGTACACCGAGGGATCGAAGAAGCGCCGGCACTTGGGGTTGCAACCCGCGCCAGGACCGCCGTGCAGGAACACCACGGGTTTCCCGTGCGGGTTGCCGCACTGCTCGTAGTACAACGTGTGCAACGCGGAAACCGGCAGCATGCCGCTGTCGAACGGCTCGATTTCGGGATACAGGCTGCGGCGCTCGCTGTGCATATCCATTCGCGGCATTTCGTCTGGAAAGGAAATCCGGTTAGCCTAACACTCCCGTCCCTGCAAAACCGCGCGTTCCGACATGAAAACCTCGTTCCCGAAAAAGGACATCAAGATCGTTTTGCTGGAAGGCATCCACCAAAGCGCCGTCGATGTCCTGCACGACGCGGGTTATTCATGGATCGAGCGCCACGACAAGGCGCTGCCGCGCGCGCAACTGTTCGAGGCCATCGCCGACGCGCACATCGTCGGCCTGCGTTCGCGCACGCAACTCGACGCCGAGGCGATCGCGCAGGCGCGCCGCCTGCTCGCGGTCGGCTGCTTCTGCATCGGCACCAACCAGGTCGACCTCCGGGACGCGCGCGAACGCGGCGTGCCGGTGTTCAACGCGCCGTATTCCAACACCCGCAGCGTCGCCGAACTGGTGATCGCCGAAGCGATCCTGCTGATGCGGCGGGTGCCCGAACGCAATGCCGAATGCCACCGCGGCGGCTGGTCCAAGTCCGCCGACGGCAGCTTCGAGGTGCGCGGCAAGACGCTCGGCATCGTGGGCTACGGCCATATCGGCACCCAGGTAGGCGTGCTCGCGGAATCGCTGGGGATGCACGTGCTCTACCACGACATCGAGGCCAAACTGGCGCTCGGCAACGCCTCGTCCGCGCAGAATCTGGACGACCTGCTGGCGCGCTCGGACATCGTGACCCTGCACGTCCCGCAGACGCCCGCCACCGCGGGCATGATCGGCGCCGGCCAGATCGCGCGCATGCGGCGCGGCGCGATGCTGATCAACGCCTCGCGCGGCAACGTGGTCGACATCGACGCGCTGGCCGCGGCCCTGAAGAGCGGACACCTCGCCGGCGCGGCGGTGGACGTGTTCCCGAAGGAACCCAAGGGCCGCGACGAAGCCTTCGAGTCGCCGCTTCGCGATTTCGACAACGTGATCCTGACCCCGCACGTCGGCGGCAGCACCCAGGAAGCCCAGTTCAACATCGGCACCGAAGTCGCTGCCAAGCTGGTGCGCTACAGCGACAACGGCTCCACCCTTTCCGCGGTGAATTTCCCCGAGGTGTCGCTGCCCGAGCACGCAGGCAGCCGCCGCCTGCTGCACATCCACCACAACGTGCCGGGCGTGCTGTCGCGCATCAACGAAGTGTTCTCGCAGGGCGGCATCAACATCAACGGCCAGTACCTGCAGACCGACGGCCAGATCGGCTACGTGGTCATCGACGTGTCCGCCTCCGAGCAGCAATCGGAATCGCTGCGCGAGCAGCTCTCTGCGATTCCGGGCACCGTGAGGACGCGGTTGCTGTATTGACCGACCGCGGCGCGACACCAACCGCCCGCGGCGTTGCGCGGTCGCGACAGACTCAGTTCGCCCCGTCTTGCAGTATCACCCGTATCCTTGACACGAGTACCTTCCAGTCGCGGCTTTGCGGCGAGAGTACGTCGAAGTGCCCCGAGTGCTCAAGTCGGGTGACAGTAACGCGGTCGCCTTTAGAGGTCGCCTGGGCTGCGTACGCCTTCACCTGGCCATCGTACATGTCCAGCAGACCACCCACGACGATATCCTGCGGTACACCCAGCGGGAAATACGACGTAGCCGAAGCAACGTGGTAGCGCTGCGGTTGATCCTGCGGCGTGGCACCAAGAAATTGCGTGATGGCTGGTAGCGGGCAATATTCCCGCTCGTGCGGTTGCGCGAGCGCGAGATCCATCGGACCGTCGAGGTCGATCACGCCAACCGGCGTCAGAGGATCCCGCGTGTAGAACGCACTGCCTGGCGCGATCCGGTGGCGCGCGGCGATCCACAGCGCCAGTTGGCCGCCGGAGGAATGCCCGAGCACGACGAACCGCGAGAGGTCGAGGTGGTATTTCGGCGCGAGCGTGCGCAAATGATCGGTCGCGTGCGACAGGTCCATGAAGGTTCCCGGCCAGCCGCCACCTGGATTGCCGCCGCGCCGGTATTCGACATTCCAGGTAGCGATGCCGTCACCCGCCAGGGCCGCAGCCAAGGGCCGCACCAGGTCCAGCGAGGTGGCGCGCGGATCGAGCCCCGGCAGGCGATCCGCCCAGCAACCACCGTGCACGATCATTACCACCGGAAAGGGTCCCTTCCCCGGTGGCAGGCGCA